>JAISVU010000291.1 GCA_031271375.1 Clostridiales bacterium
TTGGGTTTTTCGGGTTTAAGATTAACCTTGTTTGCGATATCCATGATTTCACTCCTAGAACAATGCGCTTTCAGGGTCAACCTTGCGGACTATGCCGTTAGTGACCATGATGAAGACAAACCCTACCGTATTCTGTAAAAGACCGGCAGCGGTGCTCATGCCTATGTTGCCCATGTTTTCAAGGGCGCGGTAGACATACGTGTCTATAACCTGCGTTGCGGGGAACAGCGCACCTGCGTTCTTTGGGACGTTGTAGAACAGGCCGAAGTCCGCGTTGAAAATCTTGCCGATGTTCATTATAAAGAGTATTACTATCATTGTGCGGATGTTTGGGATCGTAACATGCCATATCTGCTGCCATTTGGTGGCGCCGTCGATGGCGGCTGCCTCGTACTGCTGAGCGTCTATCCCGGTGATGGCCGCAAGGTATAGGATACAGGAGTATCCCGCGACCTTCCACAGGTTCGCGATGGTAAGGATCAGCGGCCACCAGGTAGGGTCGTTGTACCAGTCGTTTATGCCGGCAAGAAGCCCGTATGTGGGATCCAGGAATGCGTAAACAAAGTAACTGACCACGACCCAGCTGAGGAAATAAGGGAAGAACATTATGGTTTGGTAAACCTTCGCGACGAACTTCTTCGTTATCTCGCTTAACATCACCGCAAAAGCGATCGCCACTACCATAACAAGGAAAATCCAAATAATATTATAAACCACCGTGTTGCGTATCATACGCAGGGCATCGGGGGAATCGGTTATGAAACGAAAATTGTCTAAGCCGACGAATTCGCTTTTAAGGATATTATTAATGAAGGTAGGGTTCGGCCCGATGGCGCGGTAGCGCTTGAAGGCCGTGATGATACCGAACATAGGAAGATACCGCAGCAGCAGCAGCCATATGGCCCCAGGCAACATCATCAGCGTTATCACAAAGGTCTTCTTGTGGCGCATCATAAAAACCCGCAAGGAAACTCCCCCATTTTAAATGACAGTATAAACGAAAGCCGTTCGCATGTATATAAAACCAGTGTGAAAAAATTACCAAGCGATACCCGCCTGACACGTATCAGTATAGCACACATGCAAAAAAAAAGCTACTGTTTATTTGTAAAATCTAGCGGTTTTTATTGTTGCCGCGTTTACCGCGATATTCTTCATTTATCGGCATTAAATCTTATTAAACCGCGTATGATATCATAAAGTCTCTTGACGCTTTATTATTCGACATTTAAATGTAATCCTAGTAGGAAGGCTAATGCTGAGATATATTGCCGGGCGCGTTCTCTTGATAATCCCTACGCTGATTGTGGTTATATTCGTCATCTTCGTCATACTCAACATCACACCGGAGAACCCGAGGCGCATAATCCTGGGCATGGACGCGAAGCCCGAGGCCGTCGACGCGCTCAACAAACAGCTGGGCATGTATACTCCTTCTCGCCTAAAAGTTTCACTGCGTGAAACTCGAAGCGCGGCGCTACGCTTGCACTCATCCTGCGGATTCGCAAGGCATAAATGCCTTGTATAGGCGGAAGTCGTAAGGGGGGGCTTGAGCTAGTAAAAGCCTCCTGTGCGCAAGCGCACTGAGTCTTTTACTGCTCAAGCAGTATATCTGCAGGGGAAACCCCGCCGAACGCTATGACAACTTCATCGATCATACCATCGTGGCGGGCCGCGAGTTCTATACAAGGGAGGCGGTATGAGATGCTTCTTATAAAAACGTCAGCCTCTATGACATGGAAGACGACAATCCGAGGCCCAAAACCAATATCCTGTATGAAGACGGGAAGATAAAGGCGGTGGGGCGGAACCTCGGAGCGGACGGCGCGATGGTCATGCCTGCGCCTATATGGAGAAGAAGGCGAACGAGGACGCGGACAAGCATCCGCCCTGCGACCCCAAGCTGGAGGCGCTGATACCGGTGCTCAAGCGGGAACTTCCGTTGAAGGTTCACAGCGAGCAGTTCAATATGATAACCGTCATTAATATCGCGAAGGAGTTCGGCTGCGATTACACGATTGAGCACGGCTGGGCCTGCGACCTGTATGACGAGGAGCTTATACGGGGCGGCGGCAGCGTGTGCCTGATAACCGACGGGCCGATCTGCGGGCCGCGGACGCTGCTGGTCTCGGCCGGGGACGCCGTACGCTACGGATTGTGGCATATACGGGCATTGCGTATGATTACGATAAACGCCGCCAAAGCCCTTTACACGATAATCGACGGTAAGGTGGAGTATGAGGCGGTATAACCGCTGATAAAATCATAATGAAGGGCGGCCAATGGCCGCCCTTTTAAACAACAGCTACGCAGTCTCTTTACCGTTCCGTCACAGGCAGCCACACTTCATAGCTCATGTTCACAGGGTCGTCGTCGAGGTAGACCTCGATATCCGGTGCGTTATCCCAGTCGTAGCCCGAGGCGGGCAGCCACTCGGCGTAAACGCGCTGCATCAGGTTTTGAATCGAGTTCGGCGCCCCGGCCCCGGAGAATACCGCCCATGTGCAGGCAGGCACCTGTTCCTCAAACATCCCCTCAGGCACGGGTTTATCCGTCGCGGCGGCGATGTAGTAATAGCTCTGCCCCTTGTCTTTGCAATAGGTCGCGCCCAGGAGCCCGGCGGGCTCGGGGCCGATCAGCTTCACGATCTCCGCTATCTTCCCGCTCCGGCCAGCCTCGGCCCAGAACGCGGGCACGCCCTTGAACGCCTCCGCCACGTCGTCCGGCGATACGTCGTTCTGCGTCTTGTAGCTCAAATCCAGCGCCAGCGGCACGCGTATACCGACGATGCGGAACGCGTCTTTCTTCACGATCTTGTAATCCATTTCCTCGTCTCCCCTTATTGTGATGTGGAAGCTGATGCGGGGGAATGCCTTGAGCGTGACCGCGGGCTTCTGCGCGGCGGAAGGCGGCACTCCGTGAACCGAGTGGAACGCGCGGTTGAACGCGGTGGGCGATTCATAGCCGTAGCGCAGGGCGGTGTCCAGCACCTTCGCGCCGCTTTGCAGATCGAACGCCGCCATCGTCATGCGCCTGCGCCTGATATAGTCAGACAGCGTAACGCCGGCGATGTAAGAAAACATCCGTTGAAAATGATAAACCGACGTGCAGGCGAGCCGCGCCGCCCGCTCATAGGATATATCGCCGTCCAGGTTGTCTTCCATGTACCTCAGGGCGTCGTTAAGCCGGTCAAGCCAATCCATTCGCATCACCTCCATATCGGGAGTATAACGGCATTCTAACGTATTATCCTCTCTTTCCCTGCACAATTCTACGAGCCTAAAGATTCTTTATATTTCGCTATCCTGATCGCGTCCTCTATCTCCAGCGACCTTTCGCCGCCGAGGGATTCCAGGTGGTGCAGGAACTCATGGCGCAGCGTCTTGCTTAACGCCTCTTTTTGCCTGCCGGTATTCTGATAGCCGTGAACATTGACGAACGAGCCGTAATAGACGACGATATAACGCCCGAGGCCGCCGGGCTCGTTCCGGTACTCGCCCATGATATAAAGGGGAGCGGCGGGGCGGCTTTCGGGATGCAGTTTGACGCCCTCGTTTAAAATAACGCCGCCGTTAAGGCCCTTGTAAAGCTCGTCGGGCAAGGCGGCGGCGATATCGTCCAGCATATTGCGCACTTCCTCGAATGATACCATAAAAGCACCCTCTATCCTATATAGGAATATATCGGCTGTTGTAACCGGCTTATAATATATAGACGGTTTTATCCGGAAATTTCTTGCAGCGGGACGGATATTTCTTTAATTATAGGTAATCATAAAAACAAGAACACCAGAAAAAGGAGGCGCCATGATGAAGAATTGGATGAAGAAAGCCCGGATACTCGCGGCGATAAACGCGTTGTTGATAGTACTGGGCTGCTTCGGCGGGTATCTTGCCACAGGCAGCGGAGAGGCAAGGAGCTTGGAGTGGGAGGCGGAAGCCGTAACGGCGAGCCAGGACCAGGCGGTTTCCACGCTCAAAGACACGCTGATTATATACGAGCTCTACGACGGCTACGGCTACCTCTTCTATAGGGACGCAAGCCCGGCGGGGGAGCCTCTGGCGGGGCTGACGATCACCGAGTTTAAGGAAGTAATGCCCAACTGGTCGATTGTGTCGTTCGGCGCGGACGAGGTAAGGCTGATCAAGGTTATACAGTAATCATTATAAAAAATGACTATCCAGTTGCCTTATAATAGCTAAATATGCTAAGTTCTTCTCCTAACCTCTTTTCCTCCGTGTCTCTGTGCCTCTGTGTGAAATAATAAAAATTACATGGAAGAGACTAAAAACAGCGGCACACGGGACTCTCCTGCAAGCCGGATGTTTTTTTCTCACACGGAGGCACAGAGGCACAGAGAGAAATAAAAATTGGTTTAGGGATTATGAACCGTCTGGATAGTCATATTTTATTATTCATTATTCAATTTTCATTCTTCATTGATCTTCACGCTTCCCCACAACCCGTCCTTCCTCACCCACGCGACGCCTTCGGAGAAGCCGAGGGCATAATCGTACACCGCCGGGGTCAGCGGGGTTCCGTCCGGGCCGATGAACCCGTAAAGGCCGTCCTTGATAACCATCGCCGCGCCGTTATCGAAGAACTCAATATATTCGTACTCGATAGGCACGATGATGTCCCCGGCGGCGTTAACGCAGCCGAACAGGCCGTCCTTCGTCACGGTATGCAGCATTTCGCCGGTTCCGTATATATGATCCCGCAGGAAGACATCGGGGTTTAGGATACTCTCGCCCCGGCTGCCCGTCATCATCCATTCATAGCCCCGGCTTATCCACGCGTTAAGCCCGTCGTTAAAGCTCCACGCCCCGTCGTATGCCACGGGCAGAACGGGCTGCCCCTCGATGTCCAGGAAGCCGGAGAAGCCGCCCTTACTTGCCTCATAAATACCGCCGGTCACGCCCGCTGCCTTGTCGCGGATATAGCCGACCGCGTCAACAACGGTCTCGCCCATGTCTCCCGCCGCCTCAAGCGTGTATTCGTACCTGAGCCAGCATGACAGCTCGCCGCTGTATGTCCAGGACGGCGACAGCTCCTGCGTCAGGATTACGCTGCCCGTCATATCCATCAATCCAAATGTGCTGCCGGAGGCAAAGGCAAGCATGTCATCCGTAATCGGCGTTATGAAGTCGTATACGGGCCTCAGCAGCAGAATGCCAGCCGCGTCCATCAGGCCGTATTTCCCGTTAAAGTCCAGCAGGATCAGTTCTTCCGTAAGGTTGTTCACGTCGTGGAGGCCCACGGGCACCAGCAGATCCCCAAAGGTATTGACGACGCCGCGCCGGTGGCCCTTAATCGCAACCGCCAGCTTGTCATTAATGGCGATGATGTTCTCGCAGTCTATCTCAACGATGTTATCCGCCAGGAAGCTCTCGGCGACATAGCATACGCCCTCGCCGATCAATATCACGCTGTTCTCGCCGAAGAAGCCTGCCCCGTTGTAATCTGTGGGGATGACGGAAGCCCCCTGCTTGTCGATAACGCCGGCGAGGGTGCCTTCCATCACGATAATATAATCGCCGCCGTTGTATGAAACGGAGTCGTACAGCAGCGGAATCACGGTCTCGCCCAGTTCGTTGATGAAGCCGCAGCGTTCGTTGCGCCTTACCTCGATCAGGCCGTCTGTCATCTCCCGGACGACATCGTATTGAAACTCGGTGATGAATTCGCCGCCGACAGTGACGCAGGCCAGTCTGCCGCCCGAACGCGCCGCGAGGATGTTATCGGAGATAACCAGAATCTCGTCGTACTCCGCCGGAATCGTCTGATTGCCCTCAATATCCATGTATCCGTAACGGTCTCTCTCCTGGATAATAAACCCGTGACCCACATAATTGATATCGTCGTAAGCGCAGGGAGCAAGCTCCGCCCCGTCCGCGCCGATATAGCCGTACTTGCCGTCCAGCCTGACCTTGAACGGCCAGGTTATGGCTTCCTCGGCCTCCCAGTTATATATGATCTCGTCATACTGGACGGGGATGAGCAGGCTCCCGTCGCTCTTCGCGACGCCGTACTTGGCGCCACGGCTTACCCAGGCCACGCCGTTTACAAAGGGGTTTACCGTGTCCAGCTGATACACCGGCTCCGATACAAAGCTCGCGCCCTCGTATATCAAAACCTCCTCCGGCACGTCCAGGCGTATAATCTCCCACAGGCCGTCCTTTTTCGCCCACGCCGAAGCGGCGGCCCCGAAATCCCTCGCGTCCTCGTACTCAATAGGAACTACTGTGTTCCCGTGGCTGTCAATATAACCGAAAAGCCCGTCCCGGCTCACCAGAGCTAGGCCCCGGCGCATGTCGCCCTTGCCCGTTACCGGGTCGTACAAATCGGCGACGGCCCCTACGCCCTGTTCGTTCACATATCCCCATTTCTCGCCGAAACGGACGAACGCGAGGCCCTCGCTGAAGTCCCGCGCCTCGTAATACTTGGGCTCCATAACGATATTCCCGGAGCGGTCGATAATGCCCCACAGCCCCTCGGCCCAGGAGCGCATAAACCATGTTACCTGCTCGCCTTCCTTAAACTCCCTGACGAGGTCGTACCTGAAAGGGATGATCTCCCTGCCGGAGGCATCCAGCGCGCCTACCTTGCCGCCCAGCGTGGCGTATATCAAGTCGCCGTTATAGCTTATGTCCTCGAACTCAGGCGCGATAACGACGGCCCCGTCCGTGCTTCGTATGATCCCGGCAAGGCCGTTTTGCACAACGCACATAAGCCCGTTGTTGATGTCGTAGATGTCCTCATATATAACGTCGGTAATCGCCCCGGCGGCGTTCACCGCGCCGTACAGCCCGTCCAGGCTGACGATAGCCAGCTCGGGGCTTATCACCTGCGCGCTATCGTAGGACGTGTCGGTGGCCCAGTACCCATCCCTGTCGAAGACCATGTACTGTTCGTCCAGCCTCGCGACGGCCATATCGGCGCTTAGGTAGACGATTTCGTCATATTTTATCGATATCACAATCTCGCCGGATGTATTGACCGCGCCGTATTTGTTCCCTGCCCTCACCCAGGCGAGGGAGCCTGTAAAAGCCCCGGCGCCGTCATATTGGAAGGGTATTACCTCGGCGTTGTCCACGTTAATGAACCCGGTCTTGCCGTCCCGCGACGCTGTGATAATCCCGTTCCCGACGCCTGTTATACTGTCGTACTCAAACGGGATGACGGCGCCGTTTTGGAAGTTCACGCAACCGTATTTTCCGCTCCTCTCCGCCGCGAACAGGCCCTCGCCCAGGTATGTAAGGCTTTCGTACTCCAGCGGTATTATCACGTTGTGCCTATCGTCAACCGCACCCCAAGCCCCACTGCGCGCCACAGTAAAATAGCCGTCCCCGATAGCGGCATAATCGCTGTATCCCATTTCCAGCACAAAGTTCCCCAAGCTGTCCACGCGCCCAATGCTTGCCCCGTTCCTAACCCAGGCATAGGAGCCCTCAAAGTCCGAAACATCCGTAAACGTAAAGGCCCCGTCGCTGACGACAGCGACATCAACCGGCTCCTCCGCCGCTTCTTCCGCGTCATTCTCTTCCAGCCAGCGGCGCATAGCCTCCGGTATCTGGTCATAGGGGTCGTACCGCCTCAGCTGCGCGGAGTCTTGGGCCTCAAAGGCCGCTTGCGGAGCCGCCTCTCCCGGCTCGGCGTATTCATATTCTTCATCATAATAGTCCATATACAGGTCATATTCCTGCCCCGACGAACAGGCGGAAAGGACAAACAATCCGGCCAGCGCCAGCGCCGTTAATCTGAGCTTATTCATTCCTGTCCCTCCTGCTTAAAGAATTGCGGGCTGCCGATGATCATGCCCGATACCGTGTCTGGGTTGACGCTCCAGTACACGATCCTCAGCCTGGAAACGCCGGTCACGTCCAGCTCGATATGCTCCACCCTGTGACCGAACGTAAGCTCGCGGCTAAACAAAAACTCACCGTCGCCGTATATCTCGAATGAAAAGATATCCCGGTCGTTCGCGAAGCGTTCGGGGTAGGCTAAGTCCGCCGAAAATACGGCGTATTCCCCGTCCAGCGGGATTTCAAGCCGGGAGGTCTCGGGCCTGGAATAAAGGGCGAGGAACCGCGAAAACACGTTGCCCCTGTTGTCCGTCGCCTGAGGAAGGACTTCCAGGCCGGGGAATCCGTTCTCCATCAGGAATGCGCCGTCATAGGCGAGGAACGCGCCGCCCGTGCCTTTAATCAGGTCCGGCATGATATCCGCGCCTAAGGAAAAACCCTCAGAAGCAGTTTCGGCGGGGTTTATCACCAGCGTCTCCCTTGCTTCATCCCAGGCGATGTCCAGCTTTAGGGCCTCGGATAAGAGCTCCAGCGGGACATATGTAAGGCCGCCGGCCCTGTATATCTCGAGGGCTGTTTCCTCCGGCTCCGCCGGGATGCCTTCGACGGTTATCCTCCAGGGCGTCGCGGTAATCCCCGCTTCGGCTGCGGAGCTTTTGAGGCTGTCGCGTGCTTCCTCCTCCAGGCCGGCGGCGCAGGCCGCGCCGAATAACAATACGCAGGCGCAGACAAACAGCGATAGTATCAACTGCGGTTTTTTAGTCATGCTTACCCTCCTCTATGCTTTATGAATGAGAACGGAATGACGCCGCCTTTTGTTCCGCCCTCTCATTTCAAAACACTTGACTTAATCAGATAGTCATATTATGATATAGCATGTGATAAAATCTCAGTTATACTCCTTCTCGCCTAAAAGTTTCACTACGTGAAACTCGAAGCGCGGCGCTTCGCTTGCACTAAGCCTTCGGCTTCGCAAGGCATAAATGCCTTGTTTAGGCGGAAGTCGTAAGGGGGGCTTGAGCTAGTAAAAGCCTCATGTGCGCAAGCGCACTGAGTCTTTTACTGCTCAAGCAGTATATAAATGAAAAATAAAGAAGGGATGATTATAATGACAATCACAAAAACACAGGGGGACGGGACGCTTATACTGGCATTGCAAGGCAGGCTGGACACCGCTACCGCGCCGCAGCTCCAGGAGGAGCTGATTCCCGCGCTGGCTGACGCAAAGAATGTCGTGCTGGATTTCGCTAACCTCGCGTACATATCATCCGCCGGGCTTAGGGTGCTGTTGATGGGCGAGAAACAGGCAAAGCTCGGGCCCGCGTCAATGACGCTGCGAAACGTGCCCGAAGAGGTTTTGGAAGTCCTGTCAATGACCGGTTTTACTGATATACTGAATATAGAAGGTTAAAGGAATCTTTTTGAAAAAACCGGGGAGAGGGTTGAATGCTGTCAGACTATTTCATGGTTCGCGATACCAATACGCCGAAGGCTCTTAACAGGCTGGAAAAGCTGGCGTCCTGTTACGGCTTCTCCACGCGGGATGTTCTGCGTATCCGCCTTCTTGCCGAGGAGATCATCGCCGTAATACGGCCTACGTTTGCGCTGTCGCCCGCGCGCTTCCGGGTTTCGACCGATGTGACGGCCTTTTCCGTCATTATCGACTGCGATGCGCGTATCAACAGCCTCAGCGCGGAAACCAAAAAGCGGTTGTTAAACCTCGGCGGCGCTAA
The DNA here is from genome assembly GCA_031271375.1 of Clostridiales bacterium. GTDB lineage: Bacteria > Bacillota > Clostridia > Lachnospirales > WRAX01 > JAISVU01. The sequence goes on from JAISVU010000291.1 coordinate 9,539, forward strand.
TGGCAAGGGTCTGTTCGGTATGCTGCGCAAGGCATTGGATTTTCTTGCTTTTTCCGATGCGGGCGGAGCCGCCCCCTCCGAGCATCGGCTGTTCTATCGGGGCGGCCTGCACGGAGGCGTTCCGTCAATAAATATATCCGCGAACGATTATATCTGGTATCCCGCGATTACCGGCAGCGGCTATAATCCATCCGAGCCCGCATCTGCCGCCCAAAATCAGCAGGAGGCGGATCAGGAGCTGGAGCTCAAGATAGTCGAGGGCGTCGCCGACGACGTAAGCGCAGGCATACGCCGCGTACAGGGCAGGCCCCGGCTTGAGATCACCGTTGTAAAATGCTTCGCGCCGGGGCAGATGAACGACATTGCCTTCGACGATTTAGTATAGGCATATTCCGCGCCGTACAGGGGATAATAACCAAAGTATCTTAATCGAAAGATCGGAGGTATTTTGCCATGTACGAAGACAGCGCCTTTGAACCCGTCAGCTCTCCCGGCTGCGACGGCTTTATTTCGGCCGACGACGGCAGAACCCATCTGCCCGTTTATAACGAAAGCCATCCGGATTGCGCCTCCTGCGTCTATTTCTCGAACAGAAATTGCGGCAGGGACAGCGGCCCGGATGGCTTCGTCTTTGATCGGCAGCTTATTTAGTACTTTACTTCAGCGTAAACACGCCGACCATGTTTTTCATTATCTCGGACTGGCTGGACAGTTCCTGCGCCGCGGCGGCGCTTTCCTCCGACGAAGCGGAGTTATCCTGCACAACCCGGGCGATTTCCGTCACCCCTTCGTTGATCTGGGATATCGCCTGGGACTGTTCGCCGGACGCGGCCGAAATATCATCTATTATGGATGCCATCGCGTCCACGTCGCCGACGATAGTCTCCAGCGCTGCGTCCGTCCTGTTCGCTATTTCGGTGCCTTCCTTAACCCTTTGAACGCTGGTTTCAATAAGCCCGGTCGTGTCGTTCGCGGCTTTCTGGCTCTTTACGGCAAGGCTCCGCACCTCTTCGGCCACAACGGAGAACCCAGCGCCGTGCACGCCCGCGTGGGCCGCTTCAATTGAGGCGTTAAGCGCAAGCAAATCGGTTTGGAAGGAAATGTCGCGAATAATATCGATTATCTTTGAGATACTGCCTGAGGCCTCGCTTATCTCCCGCATGGAATTAAGCATGTCCTTCATCTGCCGGTTGCCCTCTATCGCGTGATCCTTGAGGCTTCCCGCCAAAACCGATGCGCTGTTCGCGCTGTCGGCGTTGGCCCGCGTCTTCTCGTTCACCGATATAACAGCGGCGGTCAGCTCCTGTATCGAAGAAGCCTGTTCCGTCGAGCCCTGGGCAAGGCTCATGCTGCTCTCCGCAATCTGCTTCGCCCCGGAGGAAACCTGTTCCGCTGCGCGGTTCATATCGCCTATGACCTTATTCAGGGTGTCTGTAATGTTGTTTAACGCGTATTTAATGTCCTGGAAGCTCCCCACATATTCGCGCTTGATTTCCTGATTAAGATTGTTCGCTGCCAGCCCTGTCAGCACCCGCGCGATCTCTTCAATATATGACGCCACGTTTATTACGGTATTGTTTACGGATTCCTTAATTGACAGGAAATCCCCCTTATAGTCGCCAGACACCATACGGCTGAAATCGCCCTCCGTCACATGCGCCATCACGTCCGATACCTCGTTAATCGGGGCCGCTACAGCCTCCATCAGCGTGTTCATGCCGGACACAAGGGTCTTCCAGTCTCCGCCGTAAGCATCGGCGTCTATCCTGTCGCTTAACTTGCCGTTTATGGCGTGCGTAACCAAGTCCGTTACGCCTTTATTGATCCCCTTAATAATTACCGTGAATTTATCAACAGTTTCGTTCATCTGCGACATCTTCCCGGGGAGCTTGTTAATGTTTGCGTTGAAATCGCCGTTTCCAAAGGCGATAATGCAATTAATGAAGTCAATAGTAGTGTTCACAAGGATATCGGTAAGCCCGTTAATGTTTTCCGCGACATGCTTGTATGACCCCTGGAACAGGCTCACGTCAACCTTTGCGTCAATATCGCCCTCCACGCTGTACTTATGCGATATCCCCTCAAGGGCTTGAACCAGCCCGTTCACCGAACCCACCACATGGGAGAAGCTCCGGGCCAGCTTACCGGTCTCGTCCGCGCGGGACGTATCTATGTTAATATTCAAATTGCCCGCCGCCACGCTTTCGGCGACGTCAACCAGCTGCGAGATAGGCTTGGACACTACATTATTCATTATAAGAATCAGCGTTATGGCAATTATGGCCAGAGCGGCGGCGCCGATAATAATGATTGTTATAATGAAGGAGTTCGTCATAGCTATAACTTCGCTCTGGGAGCTGCCGTAAAAGAGAATAGCGAAGGGTTCGCCTGAAGGGTTTTTAAAAGGCATATAGAACGCTTTATAAGGCTCGCCGAAAATGTTTGTGTCGCCTATGTACTCCTGCCCGTTTTCCAGAACGGCGTTTAAAACCCCTGTGTCTGTCAGCTTTGTGCCCACTGCGCGCTGGCCGTTTTGAACGATCGTCGTCGCCACGCGCTCATCCCCGTAAAACACGGTAAACTCCCCGCCCTGCCGCGTTTTCAGTCTGTCGACCATCTCTTCGGTATCATAACGCACCCCGGCGGAAATAACCGCTATTACCCTTCCCAGCGAGTCAACGATGGGTGCTCCGCTGCGTATAGAAACCTTTATAGCGGTTCCGGATTCTATATAGGTTGAGTATTTGCCCTCCAGCGCGTCTTTGACATTTTGCTGGCTTAATACCGAGTCGCCGTAGTTGTCGAAGTCGTAAGACCTGAGAATTACGTTGCCCTCGGCGTCCGCCACGGTATAATAAGTGACGCCGTATGTATTCAATGTCGCTAATAAAAGCTCCTGCAGCTTTTCCCTGTTGTTTGTTTTTATCGCGACGGATATGTCAATATCTTCCGAGCACGCTTTTGCCGCTGCGGCTGCCGATACTTTATGATCCTCAATCTCGTTCTTGATATTATCCGCCAATCTCTCTATTTGGCTGACCGTCATGTCGTCGGCGAAGCCCGTGAACCGGAACGACGCGAAAACCGTTAGAACAGCGACAAGCAGCACCTGGAGGATAACGACGGGGATGAGAATCTTCGACTTGAGATTAAGTTTTGACATTAGCATTCTCCTTTGTAATAGTATACAAACTGAACGTGCATAAGCAAAACAACATTGTGCATATCTTTTTCACATCGTGAGCATTTTAACACATTCTTTGTCATAAAGCAATAAGGCGCTTCAAAAAAAGAAAAATTAGTTGATCAGCTCCTCCTCGCTTCTTGCCCCTGGTTCTGCGGTCTGTTATTATTAATGCGAATGTCATTTATCTCTTCAACGGAAAGATTCGTTATTCGGGCTATTTCGGCCGGCGGCATATCCATGTGTAACAGCCGCAGGGCTATCTCGGAAACCAGACTGGCTTTGCCTTCTTGAATGCCTTCTTTTCGGCCTTCCTCTATCCCCTCGCTCCTTGCGTCTTCCTCCCTGGCGACAGTGTCCCTTCTGTACTTCTCCCTGGCCTCGAACAATGCGCGGGCTTCCTTATCCTGGTTCAGCGTCGGCAGCTTCGCTACAATGCGCGGCGCTTCGCTTGCACTAGGATTTTCCATTTTGGGGCTTTTCTGCGCTAACATATTCAACTCCTCCTCGCTTCCCGCTTTCAAAAACGTCAGCCATTCCCATAAATCCGTTCCGTCCGGTTCATCGGAACATTTTGGTAAATCAAGCGTGTGGATTTCAATAATATCTGAAAACTCGGTTTCTGCGTCGATATCATACAATGTGAATTTGTGGTGAACCTTTGAATCGTCCTTAATAAGTATTTCATTAGTTATAATTATGCTGATGACCTTTCTTAATTTACTGAACGGATCCCCGTCGTTCAGCTGTTCTGTAATAAGCCTTGCCGCATAGAAGATTATACGCTCACGCAGCTGCGAATGGAGAGCGACCTGTATTTCCAGGTTAATGATCTTCCCGCTCACGGTTTTAACCTTTATATCAAATAAACATTCGCTTATTTCGAGTGAAGAGCAGTCTGAACACAATATCGCTGTGAGCCGCCATAAATCTAGGGGGAGCTTTAGTATCTATGTAAAACACCGCCGTTTATCTGTTTCATTAATTATAACATACACTTACGCGGTGCACAAGCCCTCTCGAGTTTGACACACGGAAATCAATTTCTAAGAAATTCCAGAAGCAAGGATTGGGAGGATATTCTGAGTGTTCAGCAGACAGTCAAACATGATTTTAGATAATGGGCGCTTGAGACTTTTCTTTTCTTTGA
>JAISVU010000293.1 GCA_031271375.1 Clostridiales bacterium
GGACGGCTCGCGGTGATAGTGGATAACTCGCCTTTCGCGCTTATCATACCCGCCACGCTCCACACGTTGTGCCAGTCCCCCGAGGACTATTATCAAAGGACTTGGATCATGTCGTTCACGCGGCTGCTGCGCTTCGCCGCCGCCGTCCTTTCCTGCTGTCTTCCGGGTTTTTATCTGGCGGCCTCCCTTTATCACCCGCAGATGCTGCCGCCTATGCTTATGCTGAAAATGGCGGCAGCAAGGCAGAACGTCCCGTTCCCCGCAGTTATTGAAATACTCATTATGGAGACGGCCTTCGAGCTGCTGCGCGAGGCCGGAATCCGAATGCCTAAGGCAATAGGCGGAACCTTCGGCATCGTGGGCGGGCTCATTGTGGGCCAGGCCGCCGTCGAGGCCGGGATAGTCAGCCCCATCGTGGTCGTCGTCGTGGCGCTTACGGCCATATCCAGCTTCGCGATACCGGGTCAGGCCCTGGTGACGGGCTTCAGGCTTGTCAAATTCCTGGTTATCATACTCTCGGGATTACTGGGGCTCCTGGGCTTCTGGTCGGCGGTTCTGCTGACGCTTACGCATCTGGCGTCCCTTACCAGCTTCGGCATACCGTATCTGTTTCCGTTCGTTTCGGGAGAGGTTAATCAAGGCACAGATTATAAAGACAGCGTGCTGCGGGCTCCGCTGTCCAGGATGAAGCGCAGGCCCGTCTTCGCCAGGCCGGGCAGCGAGACAAGGCAGAGGTGAACCCTATTTTTTCCTCAAACAACAGGATATCCGCAAGGCAATTACAGGCATTATTAATCCTGACGCTCTCAGGCGCTTCCGTCGTCCGCCTACCCAAGACGCTGGCGATGATAACAGGCCGGGACGGATGGCTCTGCATTCCGGTAGCCGGGACCGCCGCCGCGCTCTTTTGCGTTTTAATATCGTTGTTTTTTGCGAAGGCTCCGGGCAAGGGATTCTTCGAGCGTTCCGCAGGTTTGTTATCCCGCCCCGCTGCGTATGTTTTATGCGTTTTGCTAGCCGTGAGGCTAATGATAGCCTCCGCTTTGGAGCTGCGGATGTTCGGGGAGCTTACACGCGCCGCGCTGTTGCCAAAGACCCCTCTTTGGCTCACTATGCCCGTAATGCTTGGGATAAGCGTCTATGCCGCGTATAAGGGGCTCGAAACCATCGGAAGGCTGGCTGAGATCATCTTTGCGCTTTTCTTTGTGTTCTTTGTGTGCTTTGCGGTTAATAATATCTTTAATGTTTCGAGCTTGGATTTCTCCCGTTTAATGCCGCTGCTGCATTCCCCGCCAATGAAGGTCGCGGAAGGGAGCATAGCCGCCGGAAGCGCATTCACCGGTATAGAGCTGCTATTATTCATTACGCCTTATGTTAATGCGGGAAGCGATACGGCGGGTCTCCGGCTCGGGATAATTAAAGCCGTGCTGATATCGGTCATAATCTTAACGCTGACATGCGTAATAACCTTCGCCTATATGTCCCCCGAGGGAGCGGCTTCAAGAACATGGCCTCTGCTGGACTTGCTGGAAACATCGCGCCTGTCCGGGACATTCTGGATCATTACGTCCTTTGTCAAGATAAGCGCGTACCTATACGCTTCCTGGGCTCTACTGAGGGAAATGATAAGGAAAGGGCGTCGGGCATACTACATTATCCCCGTCGCCGCCATCGCGCTGATTATCGCTTGCTGCACAGGTTGCCGGGATAAAGCGGAGCTGGAGGACAGGGCCTTCGCCGGAACCATATCATTCGATGTAAACGGGGCGGAAGGCTTCCGCGCCGGGGCCGAGCTGTTGATTTTCAATGAAAACATAAACGAAAGCAAGGACAAGACCGGCGGCGAACGCGATATCCTCTCCGCCGAAGGCGCAGTTCCGGCCCAAGCCCTGCGGGAGTTGAGCCGCCATTCCTCAAAGGTCTTGAGTTATAGCCTTTCCAAGTCCTGTCTGTTTGGAGAGGAATTATTAAAAGACAGCGAGAAATTGAAGGCTGTCGTCGAAAGCCTGAGGGCGTCGCCGGAAATCACCGGTAAGGCCGCCGTCCTCGCCGCGCGCGGCCCTGCGGCGGATGTGCTGAAATACGGGATACCGGACGCGGCTTCCGTGGACATGTATCTCACGGAGTATCTTCATAAAAGAGGTTTAGTGAAGACAAATCTCGAACAGCTGTCGCTGGCGCTTTCTGGTCAGGGCGGAGCGGTAATAGGGCTGTTTGACAACGGGGAAGCCGGGCCGGAGTTTCCCGGCGCGGCGGTAATATCCGGCGGAAAGCTGGCGGGGTTTGTCAGCAACCGGGAGCTGCGGGGGTTCATTTGGGCCAATGCCGCGAAAGACGCGCTTATCGTAAGCAATGCCGAAGACGGAGCGGCGCTCTTCGTGAACGGCATTAACGTATCCACAGAGTTCGGCGGGGAAGACGGAACGCTCAAATGCACGATGTATATTACAGTCCGGGGCGGCGGGGACAGGGACATCGGCGGCCTAGAAGCCGCGTTCGCCCGGATTGTCGAAGAAGAAACCGAGCTTACGCATAACACTGTCGCGGGTTACGGAGCCGACGCCTACGGGCTTGAGGAAAAACTGCGCGCCGCAAACCCTGACCTGTATAAGCAATACGGCGGGGACGTTTCAAATATCGTTTTTAACGCAAAGGCGGAGGTTGAGATATGCGAATGATTAAAATAGCGGCGTTACTGCTGTCCGCCGCGCTGGTCCTGCCGGATCAAGGCATTATCGCGGCCCGGCGGAAGCTGCCCATATTCAGCGTGGAAACGCCGGAGCAAGTAGTCGCGCTGACCTTTAACGCGGCATACGCCTCGGCGGACACCGAAGTAATACTGGATATTCTGCGGGACAACGGGATAAAGGCTTCCTTTTTCCTCTGCGGGATATGGATCGGCCGCAATCCCGGGCTTTTAGAGCGTATGAAGGCCGAGGGCCACGACATCGGAAACCACGGCGACACCCACGCGCATGTGGCTTCCATGTCCCTCTCCGCCGTCGCGGGCGAAATATCGGGGACTCACCAAAAGATAAAAACACAGCTGGGGATTGAAATGAACCTGTTCAGGCCGCCCTACGGCGAGTATAACGACGTTGTCGTGGAAGCCGCCGAGGCGCTGGGATATTACACAATACAATGGGATGTAGACAGCCATGACTGGATGAACAAGGGCGAGGAAGCGGAAGTCTGGCGCGTGCTGGAGCATAAAAAGCTCAGGAACGGCTCGATCATCCTGTTCCACACCGACGCGAAGCACACCGCCGCCGCGCTGCCGCGCATTATTGAAGGCTTAAAGGATATGGGCTACGGATTCGTTCCTGTGTCGAAGCTAATTTATACCGAGGATTATGAAATCGACCACGAGGGCAGGCAGGTTCCGAAACGGGGAGCGCTGTGATCAGCCTTTTTCCGCTATCTCGATATACAGCAATAACCGGTCGTCCCCTCCGGTGATATACGCCTGGTAAGTCCCCGGCTTCGTCGCCGCGCCGATATTCCATGTCCAGGAAACCGCGCCTTCGCCGTCGCTCAACGCGGCGCCCAAGCCGGAGGCGGCGCTTTCGCCCGACGATAGGAAGACTTGCAATGTGTATTCGGTATCCGGCCTGCCGATAACGCTGAGGGAGGCTTTTGAGCCTTGCTCAAACGGCTCTGGCTCATATGCCAGCCTCAACGCGTCGGCACTGTCTATCTGGGGCCACACGCCGCCGCCGGGTTCCAGCCTGAAGGGCTCGTAATCCTTTTCGCAGGCGCACAACAGGATAAGGGCGGTTAACATCAATGCCATTATTCGCTTCATGGACGCGGCCATTTTAACCATATATCAAGCCTCGGGTTGTTCCGTTACATACCTTGCCATCTGTTCAACGGCAGGCTCCCAGTCGTCGACAATATCGATTATAAATTGTTTTATGGGCAGTTTGTTCAAGACATACAAGTCTACGCGCTTCCTATTCTCCCAAAACGCAATCTGTTCATCCGTAGGAGCGGGCAACTCCCAACATTCACGCTTCCGCCGTAAAGAATCAGCTACATTATTGGGCGACAAGTAAAAAACAGCCGGTTTGTAATGCCGAACTATATTGTACAAACTCATTATATAATTCAGAATCACATCGTCAGGAGCCGCATATATGCGTAATAGGTCGTTTGCTTGGCGGTGCAGGAGCGTTCCTTCAACGATCAACACGGTGTCCTTCATGGATTCTTTTATTATGAAGCCCTTCCAATATTCACAGTGAGCCTTCATAAACTCTTCACAAGGCATCTCTGGCGGATATCCGCCGCAGAACGGGTCAAACGGGTTGTCGCGGTCGCCTTCTATGTAATAGTTTACCTTATATCCCATACTTGTAAGCCTTCTGCCCAGGAGTACAGTGGTTGTGGTCTTGCCCGCGCTTGAAACGCCTTCGATAAAGATAAAGTTATTCATGGAACTCGCACACCGTCTCTCTGCATACGCAATATCTGCATTTCGCGAACCCCGGCTCCGGGTCTCTTGCCGCTACGCCGCCCGCAAGCATTTCCCTCATCCCGCGCAGGGTCTTCAATAGCCGCCTGCGCAGCCGCCAACGGTTCTTAATAATAAACATCGTGTCGCTGTAAATGAGCCGCCCCTGCCGGGGCTTCCTTCCAAACTCGTCCTTAATGATTATAAAATAGGCGGCAAGCTGCATAACATCGCCCTCGTAGGGAACGCCAGCGCCGTTTAACGCCCCGCTTTTCAGCTCCACCGGTATCATGCGGCGCCCGCGTTTGAATATATAATCGGGCTTGCCGGTAAGTCCGTGCCTCTCCGAGCGCAGCAGCCTTGAATGTATAACGCCGTTCTCCCCTGAGCCGCTCTTTTTATCCGCGTAAAACAAGCTGTAGCCCATAATATTAAGCCGGGGCTTGACCTCTTTTACCGCGCTCATATTATGTATCTCAGCACGATGAACAGCAGCAGCCCCAGCGCCGCGATAACGGAAGCCCACGCCAGACCGCGCTTTAAGCCCTCGTATCTGCCGAAACGCCGATGGAAGGCCTTGCCCTGCCTAAAGGCTTTGGTATCGTCCGTCCCCGGGTGCAGCTCGCGGTACTTTGCGCGCAGGGCCTTGTCCCCGTGGATTCTGCCGTAGTACCACTGATAAGGGCAGTACGTGTATTTATTTACCTCGCCTGCGGAGATTGTTTCTCTCATACGGGCTTTATTCCGTCCTGCGGATGTTCCGGCCCAGCATCCTGTTAAACCCCACCCACTTATTATTGGACTTGTCCTTGTCTATGCTCTCGATGAACGAGAAGACCTTCGCGTCCATATTGTCGCAGTTGTAAAGGATAAAGGCCTCGATTACGCTGGGGAGCTTGGGGGAGCCGAACTCAAAATCCCCGTGATGGGCTAGGACGCAGTGCTTTAGCAGCAGCGTCAGGTTATCGGGGAAGCCGGGTATCTTCTCCGCTTCCCTGGCGATAAGCTCGGTACCCATGTAGATATGCCCGAGGAGCTGGCCGGAGTCGGTATATTCGTTCTCGGGAAAGCCGGACAGCTCCCATATCTTGCCTATGTCGTGGAGCATCGCCGCCGCGACGAGGATATCGCGGTTGACATGATTATACTGGCCGCTCACAAAATCGCACAGCCGGGTGACGGAAAGCGTATGCTCAAGGAGGCCGCCGACGAAATTATGGTGAAAGGACTTCGCCGCGGTGGAGCTTTTGAAACGCTCGGGTATCAGCGGGTCATTTATAAAGATGTTCTCAAGGAGCTTTTTGATAAAGGCATTGGATATCTTGGAAATGAAACCGGTAAGCTCGGCGTACATTTTGTCAACGTCCCCGCCCGAGGTGGGAACATAGTCCGAGGGAAGGTACTCGCCTTCCGCGCTCCTGCGAATCCTGACGATCTTTATTTGAAGCTCCCCCTGGTAGTTAAGTACCAGGCCCTCGATCTTTATAAACTCCCCGGCCTCGAAATTCTCGATATTATTGTTCAGCTCCCAAACCTTGCCGGACAGCACGCCGGTTTTGTCTGACAGCTGAAGGGATAAATAATTCTTCCCCGCCCTGGAGAGCATGTGCTGCTTCTCTTTACAGAAATAATGCTCCCTTATACTGTCGCCTTCTCTGATATCCGCAATATATTTCATAAAACCCTCCGGCCCGTTTATATGCACCTAATATACTATACACTATAACGTGAATTTGCGCAAGGCGGCGTTGAACCGGGCCGCGCCTGTCTTAATTCCGCTTGCGCCGCCCGTATATGACTGATATAATAAAAATGCAGGATGTTCATATAGAGAGTACAGTTTAACAGTTATAATTTAGTTACAAGAATAACGCCGAAAGGAATGATGTAAATGTCCGCTCTGATAAGAGCCGAGGAGATCGCCCGCGAAGCGCACGCGGGCCAGACGGACAAGGCGGGTCAGCCGTATATAGGCCACCCGCTGGCCGTTATGGCTAACATGCCGTCGGATGAAGAGGAACTGAGAATTATCGCGCTGCTGCATGACGTGCTGGAGGAAAAGCCCGAAGCCTACAGCATTGAGCGGCTTAAAGCCGAAGGCTTCACCGAGCGGGTTCTCTCCGCGCTGGAGGCAATCACAAAGCTAAAGGGCGAAAACTATTGGGACTATATCCGCCGCGTCGCCGACAACGATCTTGCCGTCGAAGTCAAGCTGGCGGATTTGGAGCATAACCAGATCCGCGGCCGGATTCCAAACCCCTCCCTTAAAGATATCGCGCGCTGGGAAAAGTACCGCAGGGCCGCGGCCTATCTCGACAATGTAAAAAGGTTCAAAGCAAGCAACAAGGATATCGCGCTGACGGAGGAACCGTACAAGTATATTCTGCACCGTATTCTATACGAACAAATCCGCGACGATTATGTCGCGCTGTGCGACACGCTGACACTGGCCCTTGAATCCATCTCAAAGCCGGTATGCCCGTCCGCGCTGATACAGGGGCGGGCGAAGAAGCCGGACAGCTTTACCGAAAAATGCGCCCGCAAAGCCGAAAAGTACAAGAAGAGCCATTTCAAAATGATGACCGATCTCTGCGGCACAAGGGTAATCCTCCAAACCACGGGTCAGGTCGCGGACTTCTGTGAATTGCTTAAACAGTATTTCGACATCGACTGGGAAAACAGCGAGAACGCCGGCGCGCGCCTCGGCAACGACCAGTTCGGCTACAT
>JAISVU010000295.1 GCA_031271375.1 Clostridiales bacterium
CTAAGTTCCTCTCCTAACCTCTTTTCCTCCGTGTCTCTGTGCCTCTGTGTGAAATAATAAAAAATCGCATGGAAGAGACTAAAAACAACGGCACACTGGACTCTCCTACAAGCCGGATGTTTTTTTCTCACACGGAGGCACAGAGGCACAGAGAGAAAATAAAAATTAGTTTAGGGATTATGAGCCGTCTGGATAGCCATATAATGAAATGGGGTTTGATCATTGACGGAAGAGAAAAACAGGCTGGAAATCCTGCGGCTTGAAATAGACAGGCTTGTTATGAAATATCAGCTAAAGGAGTGCCGGTATTTCTTTTCGCATTTGTACGGGGTTTCGGAGTTTTGCGTGCTATTGGCGAAGAAACGCGGCCTTAACCCGGAGATAGCGGCGGCCTGCGGTATGCTGCACGACATTTACCAGGTAACGGCGGGGATACCGGACAATCACGCCGCGAAAGGCGCGGAAGAGGCGGAGGAAATCCTCAGGGAGCTTGGCCTGTATGACGAAGGGGAAATATCGCTCATTTGCGATGCGATAAGGACGCACAGCGATAAGTATAACACCTATGAAGGCTACGCCGAAGCGTTGATTGACGCGGATGTGTTGAGCCATTGCCTGTATAACCCGGATTTCCCGCCCGAGGATAAAGAGGTTAAGCGGTTCGGGAAGTTGATGGATGGGTTTTCTTCATAAATGACGGAAAAAACACGGTTTATAATAGGGGCCGCCGGGCATATCGACCACGGGAAGACCGCGCTGGTGCGGGCTTTGACGGGGCGCGACCTGGACACGCTTGAGGAAGAGCGCAGGCGCGGGATAACGATAAGCCCCGGTTTTACCTGGATAGACTTGCCCGGAGGCGTCCGCGCCGGGCTTATTGACGTACCGGGGCATGAGCGGTTTATAAAGAACATGATAGCCGGGGCCGTGGGCGTTGACTTGGCGATGCTCGTTGTCGCCGCGAATGAAGGCGTTAAGCCCCAGACCGTCGAGCATTTGGAGATATTGGAGACGCTGGGTATCGCGGCGGGCATTATTGTATTGACTAAATGCGGAATTACCGACGATTTTATGACAGAGCTCTGCGAAGAGGATGTAAGGGATCATGTGAAGGGCACGTTCCTGGACGGCGCGGAGATTATGCGCGTGGATTCGGTAACAGGGTTCGGGATAGACGCGTTGAAATTAAAGCTGGCGGAGCTGTCTGGAACCGTGAGGCAGCGCAATAAGGACGCCAGTCCGCGCCTTAATATCGACAGGGTATTTACCAAAAAGGGCTTCGGCGCCGTGGTTACGGGGACGCTGGCTGAGGGCACGGTCAACGCGGGCGACGATTTGATGATATATCCCGGAAACATCCCGGTTAAGGCCAGGGGGATACAGAACCACGAAACCCAGGCGGAGGCCGTGTACGCCGGGCAGCGCGCCGCGATTAACCTGAGCGGCGTCAGGGCGTCGGATTTAAAGCGCGGGGATGTGCTGGCGAAGCCGGGCAGTATCAGCGGCACGCATATCATTGACGTGAAGCTGCGGCTTTATAAACGAACCGGCAGGAGCGTAAAGTTTTGGGACAGGCTTAGGCTCTATGTCGGGGCGAGGGAGCTGTTTTGCAGGGCGGCGACGCTGGAAGGCGAGATAATGGCAGGGGAAGAGGGCTTTTGCCAGCTGAGGCTGGAGGACGAGCTGTTCTGCAAGAAGAACGACCGCTTCGTCGCGGGGTTCTACTCGCCGGTGGAGACGATAGGCGGCGGCGTTATCGTCGACCCCGCCCCGGCCAAGCATTCCAGGATAGACGAAGCGTTATTGGCCAGCCTCAAGACAAAGGATTCCGAGGCGCTTAAAGACGCGCTGGAGGGGTATGTGAGGGCTAACCCCGGCGCCGGGGCTGACGGTAAGAAGGCCGCCGATTACGCCGCCTGCGGGGTTTCGGAGGCTCTGACCGCTTTAAACGAGTTAATAAGCGATAAATTGGTTATTGAGTTAAACGGAACGCTGTACCACGCCGATACGGTTGATAATCTGCGCGAGCGCGTGTTGGAAGATATGCAAGCCTTTCACGTTAAGAATCCTTTAAAGCCCGGTATCCTCAAGGAACGCTTAAAAACGGCGCACAAACTGGGCGAGGGTATGCTGGAGCTGTTCGCGGGCGAGGGCTTTATTAAGCTGGACGGCGGCTGCGCCGCCCTGAGGGACTTTACGGTGACGATGACGCCGCGCCAGCGGGAGATTTACGGCGAAATTGAAAGAAAGCTGATGGACGGGGGCTTCGCTCCGCCGCCGATTGCCGAAATAACGGGAAATTCACGGATATATGGGGAGATTTTAGATATTCTTGTGCCGGAGCGTGTTATTATACTTGACAAGACCAACGCCATCCATGTACATTATTATACAAAGGCGTGGGAAGCGGCGGCGGAGTTCCTGGAAAGGAACGGGGAGATGACGCTAGCGCAGTTCCGCGATGTTCTTGGGACGAGCCGTAAGTACGCGCAGCTTATCCTGGAGCGCTTCGACGCGGAGCGTTTGACGGTAAGGGTGGGCGACGTCCGAAGGTTAAGCAGCCGCAAGCCGGTAAATAAGTAATTTTTTAACCACAAAGAACGCAAAGAAAACAAAGAAAACCGAAAAGAAGGGCACATGGTTTCTCTTATGAAGGGTTTTCATTATTCATTATTCATTTATAATTATTCATTGCGGATTTTGGCTGTATTATTGGTTATCCTGACGATAGCCAGCCGCCCCGCTTTCGCTTTGCCTGTCATGCCGGAGAATAATCTATACGGCTCGATGCTGCGCGTGGGCCTTTCCTCAAAGTACGCGAACCAAAAGACCGTTTTAATAAAGAATAATAATCTAAACGCCGGGTTTGAGCGGGGCGGGCAGTTCTATACGGAGTGCTCTCTGTACAGCCAGAACGGATTTACCGCCGCCGCGGACGCGTCATTTTATTCAAGGGTAGGGACGTTTTATACGTATAATGAGGCTTTGGCCCGGGCCGCGTCGTTTCGCGCCTCCGGGTACGGGGCCGCGCCCTGCTTAGTTGACGCGGGCCAGTGGACGGTTTATGTCGGGGGCTACGATACCGAGCAGCAGGCCCAGAGCGCCGCTGTTAATACCGGCGGCCAGCTGGCGCGCCCCAGCGGGCGCTTGGTTAAGCTGTCCGAGGGCAATGGGGTAATCGTAATGTTTGATTCGGCCAGTTACTACCCGCAGTTCATTGCTATGGAGGGTTTTGTTGATCTTGGGGACAGGGAATACCGAGGGCGCATGGAGCTTATGCGCTCGGGGCAGAATCTGACCGCCGTTAATGTCTGCGGCATAGAGGAGTATTTATACAGCGTCGTGCCGTCGGAGATGCCTTCGCATTGGCATACCGAGGCCCTCAAAGCCCAGGCCGCGGCTTGCCGGAGCTATATCATTCACAGGAGAGGGGTTCACGAAAGCGCGGGATATGACCTCTGCGACGGAACCCATTGCCAGCTGTACCTGGGTGCGGGCTCGGAAAAAGAAAGCGCTACCGCCGCCGTCAACGCCACGCGCGACGTAATGCTGTGGTATGGCGGGGACGTTATCTCGGCGGTTTATTTCTCTTCCAGCGGCGGCAGCACAGACAGCTCCGAGAACGTTTGGAACAGCGCCGAGCCCTTTTTACGCGGCGTAAAGGAACAGCGGGAATCCGACGTTAAGGTATGGACGAGGGCTTTTTCAGTCGCGGACTTGAATAAGGCCCTCAGCGCCGCCAACGCCGGGATCGGCTCCGCGACGGGCATGTACGCGGCAAGGACGGAGAACGGGCGGGTTCAGGAACTGGTGATAAACGGCACGGCCGGACAGAAGGTATTAAAAAAAGAAGAGATACGCACATTCTTCCAAAGCCTTCCCGGCGGGAGCCTTGAAAGCCGCAATTTTACGATAAACGCGCCTAACGGGGCCATTCAGTCAAACCAAGCAAACGTAAGCGTGTCAGCCACGGTCAGCGTCCAGAGCGGACAAGCCCCGGCCCCGTCGCAGCAGAGCATAACGGGCTTATATCTGCTGGGCGGCGGCGAGACGGTAACGGCGGCCCCGGAGGCATTAAATATTATGTCGGCGGCGCAGGCCGTCGCCGTCCAGACGACGCAGCCCGCTGAAAAGCCTTCGGGAAGCTGGGCCAACCTTACCGGGGATTTCGTTCTGTACGGGCTTGGCAGCGGCCACGGCGTTGGGATGAGCCAGCACGGGGCCCAGGGCCTTGCGGAGCTGGGATGGACATACGATAATATACTTAAATTCTATTATACGGGCGTCGAGGTGCGTAAGTGACCGGGACAAGCCTTTCGGATTATGATTATGTTTTGCCGCCCGGGCTTATAGCCCAGGAGCCGCCGGAAAACCGCTTGGACAGCCGGTTGATGTTGTTGGATAAAGCGACGGGCGAGACGGCTGAT
>JAISVU010000301.1 GCA_031271375.1 Clostridiales bacterium
TCAAAGAAAAGAAAAGTCTCAAGCGCCCATTATCTAAAATCATGTTTGACTGTCTGCTGAACACTCAGAATATCCTCCCAATCCTTGCTTCTGGAATTTCTTAGAAATTGATTTCCGTCTTATCGTCAAGCGCCCTATTGCTTTAAGTAATGCTATAAGGTATAATTAATCATAGGAGATGAGCGCATGGACAATGAAAGGTTCTTCTCGGTGCATAATGACATTGCCTTTAAGATATTCTTCGCGGACGAACGGAACAAGGAGTATTTAGTGAAGCTCTTAAAGGCTGTCCTGAAATTGGAGGACAGCGAATAGGGGTGAACAAGATTCAATTCACCGACATACTGGAGATGAATGTTTTGGAGGTTCCGAAACTTCCTGTTGAGTATGACTGAACCGATTTATGGATGTGGATGAAATTCATTGAGGCGAGAGATAAGGAGGAATTAGCAATGCTGGTAAAAAACCACCCAGACATGATAACCCCCGCGGAGCGGCTCCTTGAGCTGAACAGGAACAGACATGCCCGCATGGTGATAGAAGCCAGGGATAAAGAACTGAGGGATAATGCGTCCCAGTTGAGTTGGGCGACAAAGGAAGGCAGGGCCGAGGGACGGGCAGAAGGCAGACTGGAAGGCCTAATAGAGGTGGCTAAGAATCTGCTGCGTTCCGGGATGTCTGCCGAGGAAACCGCCCGCCTTACCGGTTTGGCCGTCGGGCAAGTCCAGGATATAATTGATGGAGGCTCCCAATGAACAGCAAAATAAAAAAGCTCGTCGCTTACGCGGCGGCGCTGATTACGGTTTTTATGACGGCTTCAGGCGTTTACGGAGCGACGGAGATCTCGCAGCTGGATAAGGCTTACTGGCCGTGGCAGGAGCGTTTCAACGCCGCTCTGGAGGCCGGGGATCACGCCGGAATTATCGCCAGCGGCGAGGAGATTACCGCGCTGTTCCTTGTCGGCGGGGATCCGGCGGTAAAAGCGGCGGAATGGAAGGCCGGGGGCGACCTTGAGCTGAACATCCTGCGGACCGTGACCCAGTCTGTCGCCGAGGCTTACGAGGCCCTGGGCGACTTCGCAGGGGCTAGGGCGGCTTATGAGCTGACCCTGCCTGTCGCGGTGGCCTGGCAGGAGGCTAACGCCCCGGCGGACACGGAGTTTGTCAAAACCATCTATCAAAACAAGATCGCCGCGTACGGGGCCTCTATGACATTATACGCGCAGATTCCCGGCGCGGGCGGCGATGTGAGCTGCCACGGCGCGAAGCATGAGCCTGCCGCGGGCATCATCTACGGCGAGGTTCACGCCGGGGACGAGGCAAAGCGCGTGAACAGCGCCAAAACACCGTCGGCGTCGCTAGTTTACGTCCTTTATGAAACCGAGATCATATCGGATTTCGATTGGATTATCCGGCCCCTCACGCAGACGAGGGACATTGTGGAAATCGCCTGGAACGTCCTTTACGAAGGCGATACGCTCCCCGCCGTCACGAACGGCCGGGCCAAGATAGAGGCCGCCGCCGATTACCTGAACGGGCTGGGGACGCCGATATGGCTCCGCTTTGGCGCGGAGATGAATGTATGGCAAAAAAAGGCCGACCCGGCGCAGTTTATCGCGGCTTTCCGGTTCGTCTCATCCATAATGAAGGAACGCGCCCCGAATGTAGCGATGCTATGGTCTCCCGGTGCGACGGGGCATATCGAAACCACCTACGCCCAGTTTTACCCGGGCGACGAGTATGTGGACTGGGTAGGCGTTTCATTATACACAGTGAAGTATTTTCAGGGTAATAAAAACCTGGATGGCACGGCGCAGGTGTTGTACATGACCGGCGGCTTCGCTAACCCCGTCAAGAAACTGGAGGGAATCGTTGCCCAGTACGGGGATCGCAAGCCGATAATGCTGTCGGAATGCGGCGTTGAAAACTATTCCGTCACAAACGGCGAGGATGTTACGGAATGGGCAAAACCCCAGCTCCGCGCCGTTTACCAGACGATTCCTATGGTATATTCCCAGGTTAAGGCTATTTTATACTTCAATACCGCAGTGGAGGGCCTGGACGAGGCTTATCGCTACACGTTGTATGACAATCCCGCGATGGAAACCCTGTACGCGGCGTCGGTGGCCAACCCCTATTTCCTCCCCGCGGGAACCGCCTCCGCGCCTGTTACATATAAAAAACTGGTCTCCGGCGCGGGCAAGGCCCAGCTGCCCCAAAACAGCGTGGCGCTGGCGATTTATGCCCCGTTTGTACAGAAGGACGTGACGGTTACTTATATGCTGGACGGTCAGTGGATAGGCTCGTCCCCTGCCGCGCCGTACCGGCAAATCTTCGATTTCAGCGGATACGCCGACGGGGAGCATCTGCTTACGGTAACAGCCGCCGCGGGCGGCGTTACGTTAGATAGCGGCGAATACAGCGTTAATATCGCGGGGGGAGTTTGTACGGTGGAAAAGCGGTAGATTGGATTAAACTGGACATAAAATCAACGTTAACTAAAGCCAACGCGACCTTATTCAAGCCAATTTTGAAACTCTAAACCGTTGATACGCGCGAAATGTTTTACATTGCCTGTAATAAGCATGCTTCATCCGCTCGTCATCGCTTTTTAATTATTCGTCAATTAGGGTTATAATCGCTTGTGTCCCTTCGGATAGTTTATCTATGCCGATGGGTATGAAGCAACCCTCTGTGTAATAAGCCTTGTACGCCTGCATCAGATACTCCTTTCTTAATCGGGAAAACATTCCCCTGTAAGTTATTATACTCCAGAGCATCATTGAAAGCAATATTATGCGTCAATTAGCCCTTACCCTCATGCCCGCCGCGTTAAGCCCGCAGCATACCGCGAACCCCAGGATGTCCGTTACCACGATTGTCGCGCCTACCGGGGCTTCCAGCGCGATAGACGCGAGGAGGCCTGTCATCGCGCAGATTACCGAGATAACGACCGACGCCAGCGTGACGGCTTTGAAGCTCTTGAACAACCTCATTGCGGACAGCGCCGGGATGATGACCAGCGCCGATATCAGCAGGGAACCCACCAGGTTCATAGCAAGGACGATGATAACCGCGATGATGACCGCGATGATCAAGTTGTACACGCCGGCTCGGTTCCCTGTCGCGGCGGTGAACTCCTCGTCGAACGTTACCGAGAATATTTTGTGGTAGAGCAGTATGAATACCGCGATGACCGCCACCGACAGCGCCGCGCACAGCCAAACCTCAGTCAGCGTCAGCGTCAGGATGGAGGTGGAGCCGAAGAGCGTCGCGCACACGTCCGCCGAGAGGTTCGCCGATTCCGCGAAGAGGTTTATCACCAGATAGCCCAAGGCCAGCGTCCCCACCGATATCATCGCGATAAGCGCGTCGCCCCTGATCTTTGTCTTCTGCCCGCCGCGCAGCAGCAATACCGCGCTGCCAACCGTTATGGGCAGCACGAGTAAAAAGTTGGTCGTGAGCTTTACGGCGGTGGCAATGGCCATCGCGCCGAAGGCCACATGAGACAGGCCGTCGCCGATGAACGAGAATCGTTTCAGCACCAGCGTCACCCCCAGCAGCGACGAGCACAGTGCGATTAACAGCCCCACAATAATCGCGTAACGTACGAATGGAAACATCTGTATGTATTCCATGATTGACATTGTGAATCTCCTCCCGTAATGAAATAAATAAAATAAACTCTCCGTGCCTCTGTGTCTCTGTGCGTAAAAAATTTATTACACACAGAGACACGGAGGGATGGAGAAAAGCGGTTAATTTATCTTTCTACCCGCTGATTACCGCGAAACGCTTGAGCTATATTTATCCGCCGGTCCAAAATACACCGCGTGCGCTTCGCCCAGGTGCAGGATATGGGAGGCGTACTTTAACGCCGCGGCGATGTCGTGGGATATCATTATGACGGTAAGGCCGTCTTTGTTGAGTTTTTCGATGATATCATACATATCCGCCGCCGCCTGGGGATCGAGGCCGGTAACGGGCTCGTCCATCAGCAGCAGCCGCCCTGCGGCGCACAGAGCCCTTGCCAGCAAAACCCTGCGCTGCTGCCCGCCCGACAGTTCGTAGAAGCACCGCCCCGCAAGGTCCGCAATGCCCAGCTTCTCCATGTTGTCTTCGGCGGCGCGTTTTTGTTCCCCGGTATAGAACGGGCGCATCCCCATTCCGTTAAGGCAGCCGGAGCGAACCACCTCGCGCACCGACGCGGGGAAGTCCTTTTGCGCGGCGTTCTGCTGCGGCAGGTACCCGATCTCCCTCGCGTCGAAGCCGCGCTCCGCGACGATAACGCCGGACATGGGCTTCGACAGCCCCAGCAGCGTCCGCATCAGCGTCGTCTTGCCCGATCCGTTCTCGCCCACCACACATAAATAGTCGCCTGTATGTACATCGAAGGTCAGCCCCGACACTACCGCCTTCCCGTCATAACCCAGCGTCAAGTCCCTGCATGATATTAATGGCATATGCTCTCCTTATTGCTTAACCTTACTATCTCTATGCCCTTTTCAACGTTCCCCGTAATTATTTGCCTTTCGAGCTGCGCCGCGCCGGGCACGTTCTCCGGGTTATGCGTGATGATAAGGACGGTGTGATCCCTGCCCAGCTCCGTTACCGTCTCCATAATCGCCCGTTCCGTTTCCGCGTCCAGGGCGGAAGCCGCCTCGTCGAACACCAAAACGGGCGCCTTGCGGCACAGCGCCCTGGCTATCGCGATACGCTGCTTCTGCCCGCCCGAGAGCGCGGAGCCCTTCTCGCCCACCGGCGTATCGTAGCCCTGGGGCAGCGCGCATATGAACTCATGCGCGGCGGCGCGTTTCGCGGCTTCTTCAATCTCTTCCCTGCCGGGAGTGCCGGCGCCGATGCTCCCCAGTGCGATATTCTCGGCAACGGTCATATCAAAGAGCTTGCAGCTCTGATCCACATAAGCGAAACGCCGCCGCCAGGCCCTGGGGTCCGTTTCGGTAATCGAACGCCCTCCCAGCTGGATGTCCAGCCCTTCCCGCTCATACAGCCCGATAACGGCTTTAAGCAGCGTGGACTTGCCGCTGCCCGACGCCCCGATGAACACGACCGTTTCATTCTCCTCAACCGTCAGGTTGACATTTTGCAGCGTGTCGCTCTCGGCACCTGTGTACCGGAAATTCAAATTCTTGATTTGCAATCTATACCCATTGTCTTCCGTGTCTTTTTCCGGGTTCCGCGTTCCGGGTTCGTTATAACTATCCAGTATCCCGAACGCGCGCTCCGCGGCGGCGGCGGGGGCCTGCATCCCTGCGATCGCCGCGCCTATGCCGGACATGCCGTTAGACAGCGCGACGCACATCCCGGGAGCCATCATCAAAACGGGGAACTCCAGTCGCCCCGCAGCCACCAGCCAGCCGCCCAGGGCAAAGACCATCACCAGCGTAAGCCAGCCTTGCAAGCTTGTGAACAGATCCCGCCACATTGATATCGCCGCCTCTTTGAACGAAAGGGCTTTTAACGCCGTGTTAGGCCCGTCGAACCGGCCCCTCGCCTTTTCCTGGATGCCGAAGGCGCGTATCGTCGTCGCACCGGACAGCGTATTCGAGACTTCTTTGACGGCCTCGCTCCAGCTGTCCAGGCGTTCCTTGCTTATCCTGCCCAGCGGCCCCGCAAAGCGGCTCTGCGCGAAGGCGGCGATACCGCCGATAGCCAGCGCGGCAAGACCCAGCCGGTAATCTATCGCGAAGATAACCGCAGCGGACATCGTAATCGCGATGATACAGGAGAGGAAAACGTCGGTGGGGTTCCCGACAGCCGCCAGCGCTTGATCCGCCAGGACGTTTATCGCCGCTATCCCCTCGCCCGAGTGACCGGGG
>JAISVU010000410.1 GCA_031271375.1 Clostridiales bacterium
TGTTGAGGGATTTGTCCTAGATTACGATAAGCCGGAGGATTGCCAGAGCATGGCCGAGTTACAAGCATTTGCCAGAAAGAAGAATTACAAACCCGGATGGGCTTGGTATCAAGGGAAGAGGTTAGGATTTATATGAACAAAGAAACCTCTCTGCAAAACGAAATCCGCGTCGCCCTCTCGAAATACGGGGTTGTCATGCGGAGGCAATGCGGCAAATTCCTTACTGCCGACGGCCGACGCACCGTGAATATCGGCATACCGGGTGAGAGTGACCTTGAATTTATCGGCTATAAGTTCGTGGCTTTCATTGAGGTAAAATTGCCTGGGCAGAAGCCCCGCCTTGAACAGGAACGATTCCTTGAGCGGATGCGGAACTTGGGCCACCGGACAGGCGTGGCGCACTCGGTAGAGGAGGCGTTACAAATCATTGGAATGTAAGAAATGCGGCAGCACGAACATGACGGAAAGACCAAACGGCCCGCATATCGGCGTTTACTGCGCCGACTGCGGCACATGGCAGAAATGGAGGAAAAAGAACATGTCAGAACCGGCATTCACGATTGACCACAATAACACCAGCGGCAGCCTTATCCCCGAAGGGGTTTACGAGGCGGTAATAAAGGCGGCTTTTGAGAACACGACGAAAAACGGGGCAATGTACATAGACATCCCGCTTATTGTTCGAAACGACATAGAGCAACCGCGAAAGAACGTCCATATCTTCCACAAGATATGGAAGAAGAAGGAACCAAACGAACACGACAGGCGCTGCGGCGGGTACATAGCCGCGCAAATAAACGCTATCAGCAAGGCGGCGGGAATACCCAACGGCAAGCCCTACGCCAGTCTTGAAGAGTTGTTTAACGACCTTTATCACAAGCCCGTCCTGGTATCGGTTAAGCACGAGGAATATAATAACCAGCCGCAGGCTAAGGTTGACTGGGTTCAGCCGTCAAAGAACCCGGACTGCCAGCATGTTTTTAAGACGGAGAACGCGGCGCCGAAACCTGATATCTCGGCAGGGGCCACTTTATTACCTCCAAGCATTGACGACGACGATCTGCCTTTCTAAGCCGCTATGTATGAACACATACCAGACGAGCTTAAAAACCTAAAACAATGGGTTTGCTGGAAGGCCGTCTCGGACGAAACGCGGCCCGGCAAAATTAAGAAAGTGCCGATTAACGCCATGACCGGCGGACAGGCCCAGAGCAATAACCCGGAAACCTGGACAGACTTCGATACTGCCGCCAGTGCCGCCGTAAATTACAGCGGTATAGGGTTCATGTTCGGCGGCGGATACTTCGGCATCGACATTGACAATGCCGAAGGCGCGATCGAGGACTACAAAAACGGCGAGACGACCAACATTATAGCGGAGTTTATTCATGCTCTGCAAAGTTATTCCGAGTATTCCGTCAGCGGGAAGGGGCTTCATATCATTTGCCGAGGTTCCCTTCCCCCAAGGGGACGGCGCAAGAATAACGTTGAAATGTACGAATCCGGTCGCTTCTTCATTATGACCGGCAACAAGGCCGCCGACTACGCCGAAATCTCCGAATGCACCGCGTCAGTCAAAGCTCTGCATGAGAAGTATATCGGCGGCGGGGCTGAACCGACGATGGGGTTTGTGAAGCCGTCGGAAGTCAGCCTTGACGAACAGGAAATAATCGAGCTGGCTATGAAATCCAAGCAAGGAACGTTTTTTTCAGACTTGTACCGCGGCGACTGGAGCATCTATTTCCCGTCCCAGTCCGAAGCTGACCTAAGCTTCTGTAATATTCTAGCCTTCTGGACAGGGCGCGACGCCGCTAAAATGGACGCGATTTACCGCAAATCCGGCATGATGCGGGAGAAATGGGACAGAAAACAAGCCGGCACAACCTACGGCGCGATTACGATTAATAAGGCTATTGCCGATTGCTCCAACGTGTACGAGCCAAGGGCGGGGTATTCGGTATACATCAACGCGGCAGAATCAAGCGCCACGCCGCCGTCTGCCGATAAACTCTACTCCTTCGACGACACAGGCAATGCCCAAAGATTCATTGACATGTTTGGCGAAAGCGTAAGGCACTCTTACAAAAATAAATGCTGGTTTTATTACGATGGGCGACGCTGGTGCGCGGACGACATGGGTGTGGTTAAGCGCATGGCCGACGAAGCCGTCGAAAAAATCAAGACAGAGCGTGAGCATTTCCTGGAATCCCAGCCGATGGATGCAGACCTTGGAGACGCGGCAAAGGCGTTTGATAAACACTTGAAATCCTGCCGGAGCCATAAAAGCAAAACTGCGATGCTGGCCCAGGCGGAACACCATAAGCCCATAGCGCCGGACTGGTTCGACAGGTATATCCAGATGCTAAATACGCCGAACGGCACGGTAGACCTAACGACTGGGAAAATCGCGGAACATGACCGCAGCCAGTACATAACCAAGATAACCAACGTCGAATACACCGATAACACCGACGCTCCAATGTGGCAGAGCTTTCTAAACGATATTTTCAGCGGCGACAAGGAAATGATCCGGTTCATGCAAAAGGCTATCGGCTATTCGATAACCGGCAGCACGAAGGAAGACTGTATCTTCTTCTGCTACGGGACAGGCCGGAACGGGAAAAGCACGTTCTTGAACGTCCTAAGCGAAATTCTAGGCGAGTACGCGATAAACGTCCAGCCGGAAACCATCATGGCGAAGCCGAACGCTTCGGGTCATACAAGCGACATTGCCCGGCTTAAAGGCGCAAGGTTCGTAACCGTGCCGGAGCCCAGCGAAGGGGCCAGGCTGAACGAGGGGCTTGTAAAGCAAATGACGGGCGGGGATTCGCTTACCGCAAGCCGGAAATACGAGAATGAATTCGAGTTTAAACCCGAATTTAAACTCTGGATGCCGACAAATTATAAGCCCAAAATATACGGCACCGATGTAGGTATCTGGGCCAGGATTAGGCTAATTCCGTTTACTGTGCGGATTTCTGACGACAAGATGGACAAGAACCTGCGGCAGAAACTGAAGAAGGAAGCGCCGGGAATACTGAAATGGGCCGTGGACGGTTGCCTGCTTTGGCAGCGGGAAGGGCTTAAGCCGCCCGCCGGGGTTGCGGACGCGACCGCGGAATATAAAACAGAAATGGACGTGCTTGCGGCGTTCCTGGACGAGTGCTGCGAAACCGGGGATTATGACACGCAAGCGTCGGACTTGTTCAAGGCTTATTTACAATGGGCCAAAGACAATAACGAGTACGAGATGACTTCGACGAAGTTTGGGCGCGAGATTACAAAGCGGTTTGAGAAGCGCACTATATCCGGGTGCAATCATTATCGCGGTTTAAGGGTACGCGATAGCAGTATCCCCTATCAAGTTAATATTTTGCCATTGGTAGAGGGTTCGGCGTCTTAGTAGAGGGTTTGGGTGATTTCTAAGGAAGTCCCTATATATATTATTTTTTCTATAGGACTTTATATAGAAAAGGGGTAAACCCTCTACTAACCCTCTACTAAGGAAGAACCGCCGGAAGGGGTAGATGAGTTTATGAACCAATATCAAGATATCCAAGCTTGGAAGTGTACAAGGTGTGGACGAATCCTTCTTACCAGGGGGGCATTACCAGACACACAAAGAAATGCAAGTGTATTCCGCCTGTCCTTGAGGGGCAAATCACGCTTGAGGATATGGCGGTAATACACACAGTAAAGCAAAGCACAAACACCCCGGCGTCATGAACCGGCGGGAAAGGAATAGGCCTATTCCTACGAAAAACGGGAGGATGAAATGATAAAACTTCTGATCGGCGGTTCGCCCTGTACTCACTGGAGTATAGCGCAGAGCAAAGACCGCGAAACGGAGCCAAAGGGCAAAGGCTGGGAGCTTTTCAGGAATTACCTGATAGCAAAAGAGAAGTACAGGCCTGACTATTTTCTTTACGAAAATAACAAGTCAGCGGCACAGCCGATAAAAGACCAGATTTCCAAGGAATTAGGCGTACCCCTGCAATACATCAACAGCGCGTTGGTATCGGCGCAAAACCGACAGAGGTTCTACGCGCACAATATCCCCGGTGTGCCTCAGCCGGAAGACAGGGGGATATTGCTAAGGGATATACTGGAATCCGGCGAATGCTGGCGCGAAAAATCATATACGCTGGACGCGAATTATTATAAAACCGCCGGTGTGTATAATCCGCAGAAACAGCACTCTTATTCACGGCTGATGGCGGCTGAGCCTGTCCGCATAGGCACAATTGAGAACGACGCGCAAAACCCCGGCCACGACAGCAAGCAATACCGGGTTTACTCACCGGACGGCAAGAGTACGACATTATGCGGCGAGGGCGGCGGCGTTGGAGCGAAGACGGGGTTGTATGCTTGCCCCGCGATATACCAGACAGCCCACGGTTTCAACGCAGGCGGGATTAAATACGATAAATCACCGACGCTGACGGCGGTCGGGGACTGGGCGCATAACAACTTCGTAATCGAGAGAGCCGACGGCAAATCCCGCCCGGTATACGAGGTTCAGGACGGCTTAATCGCCATCAAGGGCAAGCAGTACCCGATTAAACTGGCGGACGGGTTCTACATTATCCGCAAGCTGACGGTGACGGAATGTAAACGGCTCCAGACCGTGCCGGACGATTATATCATGCCCTGCTCCGCAAGCCAGAATTACAAAATGCTCGGCAACGGCTGGACTGTGGACGTAATAGCGCATATCCTCTCGTACATTCCGGGGATACGGGATGAAGAAATAGAAGTATTGTCCATGTATGACGGAATGTCTTGCGGCAGAATCGCCCTTAATAAGCTGGGCGCGAATGTGGTTAGATACTGTGCCACCGAGATTGATAAATACGCCATACAGACCACAATGGCGAATTTCCCGGACACAGTGCAGCTGGGGGACGCGTTCGGGGTGAGGGCAGACGGATGGGCAAGATAGCGGGGGCCGGTCATCGGCCCCAGAAGGGGATAGGAAGGATGGAGATT
>JAISVU010000421.1 GCA_031271375.1 Clostridiales bacterium
GCAGCGCAATCTTCTGCTTCCAACTTCATCAAAAACGGAGGCTTTGCATGTTCACAGTAGGCGTAACCGGCCACCGAAGGCTGCTGGCGGAACAGCTTCCGGTCATTACGCAGGAGGCCAAGACGTTTCTTATTGAAACCAAAGCGGCGCACGGCGAGGCCCGCGTGCTCTCCCCCTGCGCCGAAGGCGCGGACATGCTTTGCGCGGGGCTGGCGCTTGAGCTGGGCCTGCGGCTGGCGGTTCCCCTGCCTATGGATTCCGCCGAATACCGTAAGGATTTTCCAGCTTCCGCCGCCGCGGAATTCGACCGCCTGCTTGCGCTGGCAGACGAGGCGTTCAGGGTTTTACCGCAGGAACCTGTTCCGCCCGGGCTTGTGCCAAGAGGCTTTTACTACCGCCAAGCGGGGATATATGTTGCGCGGCGCTGCGATATCCTGCTCGCCGTTTGGTACGGTTTGGAGCATGACCCGCCGGACGGCGCGGGCACATGGGAGACTGTCAAGCTCGCGAGGCAAGGCGGCAAGGCGGTAAAAATCATAAGTGTAACGTACTGAGAGGCATACGGGGTGTTTTCACTTGCTGGGATTACTGGTCACTGCCCCCAAGATCATATTCTTCAAGATGATCTTGGGGATGAAATAAGGGCGGCCATATCGCGGCGGATTTTGGGGCTTTTTTTACATGGCGTGATATGTTATACCTAAACAAATCTAAATATGTATGAGCGGAAAAAGGATTAACGGAAGATCAAGACGCCGGACCTGATAGGCTGGGAACCTCGGTTCCCGGCCTAAAACCGGAAGAGTTCGCGCTGATGATTCTGGCGAAGCTGGTGTTAAGTTCAAAACTTTTATTACCTTAAAACGGCTTCGCTGCATAATATGTGATGAGGTACCCCTATAAAAAAGGAGTGATATTATTGTCAGTTCCGACATTCCCGGATAAGCCGGAGGGTTACACGATTGAAGACTCTATATCCCAAATACTGACTTCAATCGCTATGGAGGAAATCGGTTTAAGCCACATCATCAACTCGGAGGGCGAAAAGCTGCAGTATGTTATGGGAACCCTGCCGGGAGCGCCGCCGGCCACAACCGCGATATCCGACATACTGAATGTCAATGAGAGCGTCAAGGAAATGCTTGAAGCGGTGAGCACAAGCCAAATGTTCCTTTACGGAAAGATGACCTCGGCGTTAAACGCCTACTACAAGGGACTTGGCAAACCCGGTCAGAACGGCGGCGGCCAGACGGGCCCGGATCAGCCAGTCAAGCCCATTACGGATATACCGGCGATTGCCGAAGGGCGGATCCTGGCGCCGGATAAGTCCGGCGACAAGACTGACTGGGTCGAAATCGCCAGGAACGGCGATTACTCATTGATTGTCAGAAGCGGGTATATCAACACCGATACGCAGCTGCCTACGCAAGGCAACCCAAGCTATCAGTTCACCGCCTTCGGGACGACTAACAACTATAACACCTCAAACGTCCGAAGAAAGATTAACGACTGGTTCATGGGAACAGCGGATGCATCCGCGGAAGTCCTGCCTGAGAACGCGAGGCTCCGGTCGTTCACGGTAAGGAGCGACGCCCCCGCCGCTCTTGGAACGGGAGCGGCAAGCGCGGCCGGAAAGGACGACGGCTTCAGCAAGCCTTCCGCCATAAAAGACCCCCGTGGCTCGGACGTTGCCTTCGCACTCAGCTACGGCGAAGCGGCCTCCTTCGCTTCAAAGGCCTACGCCTGGGGAGGCGGGGCGGATTCGCAGAACAGCGTTCAGGCCGCCGCCGACAACTTCGCCAAGCTGGGTATTCCTACCGACGACACTAACAAGTACAACCGGCTCTGGCTTCGCTCCCCCGGCTCCACGAGCGATATGGCCTCATCCCTCAGCCAAAGCGGATTGGTTTTCCAGACTCCCGCCAACGATACCGAGCAGTGCGGTTTACTCTATCCCGCGTTATGGGTACAATCGGATGTGTTTAACTGACGCGAAGGACGCGCTAAAAGCAGACGGCTTTATCAAACGCCCCAGCAGGCGCGTAAAATAAACGCTACCGGGGACTGGCAAATCTAAAATTAACCTCAACGGATTTATCCTTCGATACATACACCGATTCGATCAGCTCAAAAGCTAGGCCCCTGGTCAGCTTCGCCGCGCGCTTTTCTTTTTTAAGCAAGCCTATAAAGGCTTTCAAGGCCGAAGATTTAGATAAGCCCGCCCGCCCCGCGCGCTCTATTTCGCCGGAAAGGTTTCGGATAACCCCGTTTAATTCGCTCTGGCGCTTTTCACATATCCTTCGTATCCTTATGAACTGTTCCTCGGAAATAACGCCTCGGCTGAAATCATAATAGGTTTTATCAAAGACGGCAATCTCGTTCTCCAAGTCTCTTCGCGACACATCCAATTTGGTTTCCAAAGCTCGCGTATCGGCGGATTTTAACATGGACTTCTCGGCCCGCCGCAAGATCGCGTCCATATTGTTTACCCGCCGGATTTGCTGGTTCACCGCCTCCAAAACCGCGTCAAAGAGCATATCCTCCCGCACTGAATGCCCATAACAGAACTGCTTCCCCTTGTCCCGGTATGTCCGGCAGCTGTAATACGCTATGCCCTTCGCGGTCTTTCTCGACATCGCCTTATTGCATTCGCCGCATTTAAGCAGGCCGCCCAGGGGATATATGAACCCCTGGGAGCCAGCCCTGGCATTCATTGAGAGCAGCTCCCGCGCCTTTTGGAAGGTCGCGGCCTCAATCACGGGCTCGTGGGTTCCTTCGACCACATACCAGCTTTCCTTAGGCTTTTTCCTCGATTTATGGACCTTATAATTAATGATTTCCTCACGGCCCTGTATCATTTTGCCCAGATAGACCTCGTTTGTTAATACCCGGCGGACGGAGCTGGGGCTCCATAAACCGTCGTTGCCCGACGGATTCTTGAGGTTAAGGCCCTTGTCGTTTTTATACTTCGTGGGATTGGGTATGCCGAGGCTGTTTAGCTTCTTTACAACCGCCCCAAGGCTCATAAGCTCCGCCGTGTACCAGGCAAATATGCTTCGGACGACCCCGGCCGCCTCTTCGTCGATAATAAAGGCGTCGTTGTTGCCCGGCATTTTATCGTATCCATAAGGCGCGAAGGCCCCGATAAACTCGCCCAGCCTGCGCTTTAAATCGAACTTGGAGCGAATTTTAACGGAGGTGTCGTAAGCGAACTGTTCATTGGTTATCCCCTGGATTTTAACGCCCAGGTTCATCGCCGACTGAGGCTCCAGGTAGCTGTCGACATATTGCAGCGCGGTGCTTATAAAACGGATGTTATGAACCGGAAAATATTCCTCCAGATAATAGGTTTGATCGGCGATATTGCGGAACCCTCTCGAAAGGTCGGAAACCAGCAGGCAGTTGTACTTCCCTTCCTCAAGGAGAGAGACAGCTTTCTTAAATCCCGTCCTTTTGGTGTCCGTACCGGTTTTACCGTCGTCGCACACGGTAATATACCCCGATATATTCTCGCCCCGGTTTTTCATATTCTGGGCATACTGCTCAAGGTATTTGATCTGGTTTTCTATGCTCCGGCTCTTTTCATCCTCGGTTTTGTCCCTGTCTTCGTCGGATAGCCTTACATAGGCTATCACGGCCCATTCTTTTGAAGGATCGGTTATATACATAGCTGTCACCCCACTTGAAGCGCGTTACGGCATCATGTCCTCCACCGCGTCCTTTAAATGAACCGGCGAAAGCTGATACTTCGTAAACATTTCGGCCATCCGCCTGGCGTCCGGGAAACTTGGCGCGGCGTCGTGAATCATATCGGCAAACGCCCAGCCGCCCTCTGTTTTTTGCGCGGCTAGAATCCCGTAGGAATAGAACCATTTACCAAAATCGGCGGAATAAAGGCGTTCTGGCACTGCGTAATACTTCCATTTAACGCCGACGCTTGCTTTTGACTGCCTTTCAGGGAACATCATACCGCCTCCCGGTTTTTCTCTTAATCCTAAGCGAAACTGCCCTTGAAAGAAAGATTCCATTTTAACTTTTATTTATCGCGAAGAGCACTATATTTTTCCAACAAAATTCCTGCCCATATTGAAGTATTACGCGGTATTTAGTAGAATAATTATATATCAGCCTGTCAAAGGAGGTTTTGACAATGATAGACCGTGTCTCCGAGCTCAATCATCAGGATTATCTTTCCAGGCCGCGCGTATCGGCTTTATTGGCTGAGGCGGCGCGGAAGCCGCTTGCCATTGTCCGCGCGGGGGCGGGCTGCGGAAAGACCCGCGCCGTTTATGACTTCGCTCAGGGTTCGGGGCTTCGCACGGCATGGATGCAGCTGTCTGGCCTCGACAACGCGGGCTCCCGTTTCTGGTCAAAGTATACGCAGCTTGCCGCCGGGTGGAGCGGCGCCTTTACGGAGCATTGCAAGAATCTCGGCTTTCCCGATACCGAAGACAAGCTCAATCTGCATCTGAAGCAGCGGGAGAGTTACGCGCCGGAGGAACGCCTGATTATTGTCCTTGACGATATACATCTCGTAACCCATCCCGGCATTCTGAGGTTTTTAGAAAAGGGCTTGCGGGCGGAAGTTAGAAATACCTCCGTCATCCTAATCTGCCGCGAGCTGCCGGATATAAACCTGTCGGATCTCCGGCTCAGGGGCATGATACCCGAAATTACCGAAGAAGACCTTAAATTCACCGAGGATGAGCTGGACTTATATCTCAGGCTTCAAGACCTCAGGCAGTCAAAGCAGAACCTGAAGGACATACAGGCGGATACGAGCGGCTGGCCCTTTTCCGTGAACCTGGTAGCCCGGTCGCTGAAAAAGTCCCCTGGATATTCGGGTTATGTGCGCCTCGCCATGCGGAGCAATATCTTCAATCTTATGGAGACCGAGGTCTTCGGCGCCTGCTCCGAGCGGCTTAAACGCTTTCTTGTCAAGATATCGCTTATTGACCATCTGTCCGCCGAGCTTATCCAAACCCTTGCGGGCGAGGACTGCGGGCTGCTGTCGGAGCTTAGGCGCGAGAACGCTTACATACGCTATGACAATTATATAAACGCCTATCACATACACCATCTGTTCCTGGATTTCCTCAGAACCAAGCAAAGCGCGCTCCCTGAAGCCGATAGACGCGAGGCCTACAGGCAGGCGGCCAAATGGTGCGCGGCCAACGGCTTCGAGTCCGACGCCCTCACTTATCTTGAAAACGCAGGCGATTATGAAGGCGTCGCCGAGGTTTTAACCGGGCTTCCCGTTCAAATGCCCTATGACCTGGCCCAACGCGCCTCGGAGATACTGGAGCGGGCCCCGTCCCAAGCGATGGAAAGCATATATATGCTGGCCGTTATGCGTATTAGGGTCGTTATACGGCTGGGCCGCTGGGAGGAAGCCGTTTCCTTGATGCGGGCCTACGAGGAGCGGTTTCTGTCCATGCCCGCCGGGCCTTTCCGGGACAGGCAGCTGGGCGTTATCTATTATACCTGGGGCAATCTCCGGGCTCTTATGAGCGTGTCGGACGGCGTATACGATTTTGACGGATACTTCGCTAAAATGGATAAGCATTTAACGGCTTATCCCGCGGAGCCGGATCAGTACGCGGATCT
>JAISVU010000140.1 GCA_031271375.1 Clostridiales bacterium
ATCACCGCTACCGGCTCCGGAAACTATTCCGCCTCCAGATTGGTCGGATGTTGTGGCGGTCAGCGTACCGCCGCTGCCGCTCTCGCTTATATTGAGATTTCCCGCGCAGGAAAGGGCGCTGGCGGTTGCGCTGCTTATAGTAACATTGCCGCTATAAACAAGATTAACGGTATCGGTGGTTTGGCAGTTGATGTCGATTGCTCCGCCTGTGTAATCGCTGCCCAGCGTCAGGGTATCGGTGTTGGCTGTCCAAGACCAGCCGATGCCGCTGGCGGGATTCGCCAGATTGGAAACTAATGCTCCGTCGATAGTCATTGTGCCGCTGGTCAACTGCGGCTGAACCTGCATCCCGCCCTCCGGCTTGATAATCACCGTTATCACGGGCGCGGTCACGTCCTCGGCCAAGCTATAGACCTCCGGTAAAACCGGGCTGAACCAATAAGCCCGCGCCGTCTCCGGGTCAAAGGCCGGGTCGCTTTCCCATGTCACGCCCTCAATGGTGAGCGGTTCATCGTCCGTGTCGGTAGCGGTCAGCGTTTTCGGTAAAGTCAAATCATCCTCGAATTCCACTTCGCCGTAATCATAGTTCTGCCATTCGGTTTCCTCCGGCAGCGCGTCGAACGCCGCGACGGTGATAATAGCCGGTGTGGCCGTGTCGCCGGAAGTGCCAAGCGGCAAATCATTATCTCCGGGGGTAACGCTGTCAGGCGTGTTAGTCTGGGTTGCCGCGCCGTCCGTAGCAATAATCTCACCGCCGCTGTCGCCGGTTAGCTCCGCGCCCTCCGCCATAACTGAGAGCGGCATCATTGTAAAAACTAAGCACACCGCCATGAGCAGGGCAAGGATTTTGCTGGTTTGTTTGGTAAACATAAGTTCATCCTCCTTTTGGATTTAGTGAGTTTCAGGTTTCACGGCCTTGCCGCGCCGATTATGTGTCACCCTCATGTGCGTTATTCCGGTGGTAATTTGGGGGTATCGCGGCTTCCGTAGTTATTGGGAGATTCTCGCGCATTGCCGCTTAACATGACGTATATGCGGGCTTTCAGAACGTCATAGTCATATGGCATTTTCAAAAAGTCGCTTGCTCCGCAGCGAAAGGCGGCGAGTTCGTCCGCTCTGTCGCCGGAGCAGAACATAATAGGCAAGTCGGAGATTCCCCGCAGCTCGCGGCAGTAGTCCAACCCACTGCCGTCTTTTGCTTCTTTGCCCAAAATAATCCCGTCCGGCCTAAGCTCCGTGTACATCGCCCGCGCACAGGCGAGAGAGTCCGCGCAGCGGACACGATAGCCCTCGCGTTCCAATATCCGCTTCATGACGGCCATAAGGGACGGGCTTTCATCAATCAGTAGAAGCGTCTGTACTGTCACAACATTAATTACCCCCTCTCACGCAAACAAAAAAACGGGCTTTCTCATGCTCATGTTAGCACGAAAAAAGCCCGCTTCTGAATTATGTCGAAAAAGTAATAATTCCCTTTAATTACCTAATTGGTTATGAAAGAGTACCCTCCACCGTACAATCTCACTATAGAAAAATCGTCTGTGTCTTCTTCTCCTAATTTCTTTTTCAGACGCGATATATGTACGCGAATTGCATTTTTATCGTTGTACATGGACATGCCCCAAACACTTTGATAAATCGTTTCGTCAGATAACTCCTTGTTCTCATTTTGAACAAGCATTAGAAGCACAGCAAATTCTTTCGGGGTAAGCTCCGCGTCCCGCCCGTTTACAAGCGCCTTGTTTTGGGGCAGTATCAGCGTCAGCGGCCCCCGTGTCAGCTCTGTAGCCTCCCGCACCGCCTTATCCAGCTTGTTCTGCGTTTGCTCCGCTTTCTGCAAGAGCCTTTCGGTCACAGTCAAAAACTCGTCCATATTATAGGGTTTTGTCAGATAATAGTCGCCACCCTTTCTGATACCCGTAATTCTGTCCTCCGGCCTTTTCCTGCCGGTCAGAAACAAAACCGGCGTGTCGCTGTCTTTGCGGATTTCGTCGCAGAGTGTGAAGCCGTCGCCGTCCGGCAAGGCAACGTCCAGCACAAATAAATCCGGTGTATTATCCCGCGCCAAGGCCCGCGCTTCGGCGGCGCTCCCGGCAAGCAATACTTCATATCCTTTTCGCTTTAGCATACGGGAATTAAGTAACGCCGTATCTTCTTCGTCCTCAACCATCAATAAAAGAGGCTTGCGTTCAATCATCTTTTTCCTCCATCAGCGAGAACGTAACGGTCGTGCCGCGTCCTTTTTCGCTCTTTATCGTAATTTTCCCACCGTGCGAAACGATAATCTGACGGCACACATACAGCCCGTACCCGTGTCGCCAGTTTTTATTTAAGTTTGAAGTCGCATACATTTTCATAACGTCCTCGGCCATTTCTGAATCCATACCCTCGCCGTTGTCGGTTACGCTTACAATCTGCTTGCCATCTGCCCGCGTGAGTTTCACCGTTATTACGCCGTCTTTGGTGTGTCGGTCGGCATTGGTGAGCAGATTTATCATCACCTGCTCAATCTTGCCGGGGTCAGCCCATAAAGGCGGTAGTTTTTCTTCAAAATCGTATGTAACGCGGTTGCGGTTTGCTTCTGTCCTCGCAAACCCGTTATCACCAACGCTTTTTATAAGCTCAGCCATTTTTATGTACTGACGGGATAATGGGAGCCGCCCGCTCTCTATGGCTACGGCGTCCAGCAAGTCGGTTACAATTCTGTCAAGGAGCATAACCCTTTTATCAATTCGCTCATGGTTTGCCAAAATTTCATCGAATTTTTCCGGGGTTCCAGAGGGATTTTCTTTCAAAAGACTGATCGTGTCCGCACTGCTTCCCACAATGACAGTCAATGGGCTGCTGATTTCATGAGCAACGGCGGCAAGAAAGTCATTTTTCATTTTGTCATATTTAATAAGCGTGTCGTTTCGTGCTTCAAGTTCACGGTTTAATTCTTTTATCTGCATTCCCCGAACATGGTACATACGGATATGTAGCGTGATTACCAGCAATAGCATAATACCGGCCACAACAATGCCGGTGATTATATCACTTAAATAGCTGATCTCTGTCTCAAAGTAAGTAACGGTTTCAGGATAAAGGTAAGCAATAACGCAAATGCTGATATACAGCGCAAACAAAGCTCCCAGTGCGATTTTCTTGTCTCGGTTGTCGAGCATCATTG
The DNA here is from genome assembly GCA_031271375.1 of Clostridiales bacterium. Lineage (GTDB taxonomy): Bacteria > Bacillota > Clostridia > Lachnospirales > WRAX01 > JAISVU01. The sequence continues at coordinate 3,170 of JAISVU010000140.1, forward strand.
CCGTATAGAGAATGGCGAATATGAAAAAACTCGGCATACCGCTCTTGTAGCCACCCGCGCTAAAAAACAGCACGGTAAACGAAACCATAAATACAGCGACAACGACAATCCAACAACAAAAGCGATAGCTAAGTTTTTTACCGGCAACGCGCAAGAG
>JAISVU010000163.1 GCA_031271375.1 Clostridiales bacterium
AAAACCGCAATTTCTCGCGGTTCTAAGACTTCATTTTCCTCTTTTTCCTATTGGTTTGCTGTCAAACTTGGGATTGGCTGGCTGGAGGCCGCCCCGGCGAACCGCAACATGTCGCAGGCGTCGCTAGCCTGCGTTGGTGACCGGTTTTACTTCTTTGGGTGTTATAACGGGTCTGCGCCTGTGCAGTCTACAATCGGTATGATTTATGAGCCGCTGGCTAACGCCTGGAGCCGGTTTGACTGCCCTATCGCGATGGCGGATTCCTCGGCTGTGGCCGTCGGAACGGACATATATGTGTGCGGCGGGTTTACGGAAATATACAATATACACAAATATGATACGCTGACAGGGCTGTGGTCAAACGAATCACGCGTGCCCGCGTCTAGCTACTCAATGAGGGAAACCTCGGCTTGTCACTACAATGGGAATCTTTATATTGCCGGAGGGCATTCAAGCCAGCAAGCTCTGAGGATATACAATTTGTCTACAAAGACATGGAGTATGAGCGCGTTGAACAGCGACGGGGTGACGCAGAACACACAGTGCGCCGTCGCCTATGACGGTTATGTCTACGCGTGCAACGGCGTGTATTCTAATCCTAACTACATACTGCGTTACAGTATCGCGGGCAATTCATGGGAAATCGTCGTAACCGCGCCCACAGCCTACACCAGTAAAGCGACAGTGTACGCCGGGGATGGACTGGTGTATCTCCTGAGCGGCATTGCGGATAACCGTACAAATGTTACATATAGTCTCGATACCGGGATTTTCGGGAGCCTGCCGCCGCTGCCGACAGCCCTGCCGGGACGCAATATCGGTTGCTGCTGGCACGGGAGGGTTTATATCTTCGGACACGGGCAGGCAGGTGCGCTGGAAAACCATACATATTATTATTATCCCATTCCCGCCGCCGTGACGCTGCTCAAGTGCGGCGCGGGGGACAAGGTGTACGCAAACGCTGAACTGTATGGGCGTGTTAGCGGACTAATACAGAGATACAAGGAAACGATTATTGAAGCGAATGACTATATCGAGTATCACACGGCGGACTGCGCCGCTGAGGTGACGGGGTATGTGGAGCGCGATTGAGAGGTGACGGAAGATGGAGCGTAACTTCGAAGGCGTCCTGAAAGCCTTGTTGAAAGAGCGGTCAAAAGGCCGAAAGCGAGCTAAAATAGAGACTGAGGGGAGGCTTTTCAACACGGCTTCCCATATTTTTATGGCGGGCGTAATGCTGGCCTACTTCGCGGGCGCCGCCGTGGGCGTTTTTAAAGTCCTATTTCAAGGCGCGCCGCTGTCAACGCTGTTTGAATACATCCTTGAGCTGGCCTTGCCGGTGGGCCTGGGATACTTTGTCAAGGCCTTCGGTGAGAACATCTTTAAAATCGTAACGTCCGCGATATTACAGAACGTCGGTCGTAAAGCGGAGAAGCCGCCGGAAACGCCGCTGCCCGCCGCGATAGTTCCGATAGAACAGGAACCGTATCCATCCGAGAAAGGGGAATGATTATGAAAATCAACTGGAAGCAGAAACTGTCAAGCCGGAAGTTCTGGGCCGCGCTGATCGGGTACCTGACCGCGCTGCTGGCGGCGTTCAATTTTACTGAAAACGTCATAGCCCAGGTCACGGCGGTCGTCACGGCCGTCGGTTCGCTGGTCGCTTACTTGCTGGCCGAGGCCCATGTGGACGCGAAGAGGGCGGAAGAAAACCGCGATAAAGATTCCCCGCCTTAACCGGCTTTAAAGCCCTGGCCCGCCTGTCCGGCGGCTTATTTTTATCCAATCCAAAGGAGGCTACAATGGATATCATTAAAAAGCTGCTTACCCCCGGTCGCGAGCGCGGGCGAAGCATGACGCCGATGAAGGCGGAGGGTGTGCTGATCCACTATGTGGGCAACCCCGGGAGCAGCGCGCTGAACAACCGGAATTATTTCGAGAACGGGTCGGGCGGGAACAAGGTCTCGGCCCATTATATTGTGGGGCTTTCGGGCGAAATCATCCAGTGTGTTCCGGAGGGCGAACGTGCTGCCCACGCGGGAATCGCCCTTTCAGCCGCCTATAAAGAGCTGGCGAAAACCAATAATGCCCGGTTCATCGGTATCGAGGTCTGCCATCCCGACGCGAGCGGGAGGTTTTCGCCGGTTACATATGCCGCGTTGGTTGAGTTGGTTGCCGACATTTGCATTAGATACGGCTTCAACCCGCGTAAACAGGTCTTGCGTCACTACGATGTTACGGGTAAACAATGCCCCCTTTATTATGTAAAGAACGAAAACGAGTGGGAAGCGTTTCTTACCGCCGTCACGATCGCCGTGCAGCCCGATAATCCCGCTACTGCCGGGGTTTACCCGGTATCGGAGGTTAATCTCGCGGTAATGCGCTCCCTGGGTGTAATGAACAGCCCGGAATACTGGAAGGACGCGAACATCCAGTATCTTAACGAGTTGCTGGACAAGGCCGCCGCGCCGGGAATCCTGGATAAACGTATCTGCAACGGCATTACCGGCTTGGACGCTACCCTGGAAGTCCTTGCCGACGCCGGGATCGTCAACACACCGGACTACTGGCGCGGGATGGCCGGAAACGTCTTGTATGTCAAAGAGCTGCTGGTAAACATGGCCAACAAGGCCCGGATTGTTCTGGAGAAAATCATCCAAGCCGAAGCCTGCGGGGAACCGCCCGAAGGGATGGTGCTGGTCGGGAACGTCATAATGAACCGCTGCCGCGCGCCGGGCTGGCCGGACGGGATTTATAACGTCGTCTTTCAGGCGAACCAGTTTTCGCCCGTCACCGACGGAGCCTACAAACGCGCCGTCCCGTCGGCGGCGGTTAAGCGGGCCGTGGACGTGGTTTTGAGCGGAACCAGCTACTCCAACGATGCGGTGTTCTTTCGGACAGTAAAAGGCGCTGCGCCGGACTGCTGGCACGAAACAGCCCTGACCGCCCTCTTTGATTGCGGCGGCCATCGGTTTTATAAGTAGAGCGGTAGAGACGCGATGAAAGAATTCGTCGGAATAATTATCGCCGGTATCATGGCCGCCGCCCTTTATTTCGGCGGGAAGAAACGGAATCGCAGGCCGTAGGGGGAGTTATATGGACAACATAGGAGAGTTTAAATCACTGGTAGAGCATAGGCTCACCGGAGCGGAATCCAGTACGAAAAGCGCGCACAGGCGCATTGACGAAATTAACGATACCGTCAAGGAAATCTACAGTACACTTAACGGTATCCACAAGCTGACCGCCAGTGTCGAAATGCTGACCCTACAGGTCAAGACGCTCGCCGAAAACATGAGCACGTCGAACGAACGCATGGAGACGCGTATCGAAGAGGGGTTCAAGTCTCAGGGCGAGCGGATCGGGGCTATCGAGAAAGAGCCCGCCCAGAAGTGGAAGGCCTTCGTCAAACATGTTTTTCAGCTCGCCGTTGCCGCGGTAGTCGGCGCAGTCATCTTAAAAATCACCGGTAAATAGAGCGGTGCGGGGTAAATACTGATTAAGAGCTGCCGCGGTTTACAGCGGCTCTTTTTTTTGTTGTGGAAAATATAGACATGAAGATATGTGTGTGATAAAATCATACTCAAAACATAAAATGACATAAGGTGACAAACGCCATGATTAGCGAAAGAATAAAGGAACTCAGAAAGTTATTGGGATTAACCCAGAACCAATTCGGCGCCCAAATAGGGCTGGCTGGGAGCACTGTTTGCGATATCGAGAAAGGTAAAATCACAAATGTAGGCAAGCAGAGTTTTTTGTTAATATGCCGCACTTTCGACGTTCGAAGCGAATGGCTCGGCACAGGGCATGGCGATATTTTTGATGAAAACAATATAGGTTCTATTTTTGAAAAGTATAAAAGTTTAAACGATGGGGATAAAGAATATATAAGAAATATGATTGATTATCTTTTAAGTCACAGCGACAGAATAACGCTTTAAATACGTTAAGGGGGGCGAGGCTGCTTGTTTTTCTTTCTTTCTCTTATAGATTCTCAGGAAGATAGAGATAGGTTCGAAAAACTCTATGAGACCTATAAAAATTTGATGTTCTACATAGCCAAGAAGCTCCTGTATAATGACACATCGTTAGCGGAAGACGCTGTACACGATGCTTTTTTAAGTATCGCCAAAAATATGAATCGTATAGAGGGAGAAATAGGCGGTTCAAGAGTTAAAGCATATGTGATTACTGTTTTAAAAAGCAGAGCGCTCAATTTGTTGAAAAAGAGAAATAAGATTGCTAAGAATGAGGATTCGTATGATACGGAAGATTCTCTTGACATAGAATACGAATTGTCGTATACTTACAACTACAATGAGGATATTCACAATATAAGTAAATATGTGAGCGCTTTACCTGACAAGCTGAAAACCACACTCTTGCTTCATGTTTACTATGGCATGAATGAAAAGGAAATTGCGGAAGCTCTGGATATATCCCACGCCAACGCCAGGAAAAGAATGTCAAGAGCTAGGGCGTTCCTGAAAAGCAAATTTGAGAATGAGGTGTAATCTTGAATAACAAAGCGGAATATGAAAGACTGGTTTTTAAAGAAGCCTTATTAACCGCTGCGATTGACGACATTACAATGTTAAGCGAGGGGTTTGAAAGTGATGCTGAGACGGTACCGGAAAATTTAAGCAAAATGGTATTTAAAAATTACGATAGACAGACAAGAACAAGAATATATATTAAGACCGCTAAAGTTCTAAGTAAAATCGCTATGGTATTTGTGACTATTGCCGTAATTGGATATCTAACATATGTAAATGTAAGCGCTTTTCGGGAGTTTATTAATGAGATCATACAGGAGTGGGACGGAGAAATTTTTTCGTTTACAAGCGGGGAGACCCCAATAACTATGGCTCAAGATACAGGCCATTACGACTTATATAAACCCTTGTACGTTCCAGCTAAATTTAATTATACTGAGATACTCAATAACAATATAAAAAGTCACTTTTTATATGAGGATGATCAAGGTAATCAAATATCATTCAATAGATCAACTCTTGACAATTCAAATATATTTTTATCAGGAAACGACGAAGGAATCCGTAAAATTAAAATCAATGATTATGAAATAAGTTATATAGTGCTCAATAAAGAAGTAGATTACTATAATCTTTTTTGGACTAAAGGAAGTTATTTCTACAAACTTGAAAGCAATTATGACTTTGAAGAGCTAATTAAAATGGTTCAAAGCATAGAGTACGGTAATTAAAATAACATCGTGCTATATCGTATAAAACTATAGCTTGCATAGAATAAAACTAAAAATAATGTGAAATTATGTCACACTTGCAAAATGACCGTGTATCTCTTGTTGAGAGCCTTAGAGATAAAAAGGTCTTGGAGGAGGTGACATGAATGAAAAACGCCATTAAAGCAATAATTTTAGCTGTAATCTTTCTTTCCGCGGTATTCACAAATCAAGTTGCGTCTTGGGCTTCCGAAAGAATGCCTGTGTCATTAATGAGAGGTTACGAGCTGATTAACTCGGCGGAAATAACACTTGCGATTGACGGTAACGCTAACGCCTATTGTTCCCTTAGCGTAAATGCCTATAGTAACGTTAATAGTATTACGGCAGTGCTAACTCTGACAAGAAGCGATGGCAAGCATGAACACACATGGCTTATAGACTCGCCTCATAACTGGCTAGGATTTGAAGACTATAACTATGTTCAACGTGGCTACTCTTACACCCTCAGCGCATTTATAATGGCCTACTCGGATACCAAGTGGGAATCGGTGGACGGCCTGCAAATTACGCAGGATTACTATTAACCGGCGACTACGCCCGCCTTCTTGATGTGGCTCCGGAATTACAAACTGAAGGAGCCACATCTGCCTTTTATTTTAGAGAGGAGATTAAAATGTCATATAAACAGCTTACCCCTGAAGACGTTGCCGATGTCTTAAATATACGCGATGATGACGAATTGACTGGGATGCAAATTGCCGCCGATATGCTTTCTGGCATAATAAGGTTCTCTGATGATGAAATATCAAAGCTCGCTGCCTATAAAAGGGTCGCTGTGGAATATTTAATAACGAACGACCCCGCATTTGCACCGTACAAAGACCCTGTTAAAACTGCGAAAGAAACGATATGCCAAAATCTTATAAACAACGGGGTAGAGAGGCGAGAGGCGTATACTCTTTGCGGGCTCAGTACATAGGGTTTCAATCCGCGCGCCTACGGGAGGCGAAACCGCTGTCCTCCGTGCGTTACTTAGGGAGCATTGAGTAGCGCGAAAATCAAGCGGCGCGGGTTAATCAATCTTCCCCGCGCCGTTTCCCTTGCAATTAAAAACAAGCCCTTAAATTTCAGCGCACATCCCTGCGGAGATATCGGGGCACTGGTCAATACCCTCGCAGCAGATCTGCGGTGCATGATTCTTTCACCCTGTGGCGCTCGCGGGGGAAATCTATTGAGAATTATGTTTACATACTCACAATGTACATAATGGGATGACTTGGAAATAATTCTTCTGGCGTAGTTGACATATTCTGTGATAATGTTACAATGTAAATTGATCTAAGCGATTAGATTTGCTATCATGCGTCCGCCCGGCGCCAACCAGGCGGACGGTGTAGAACCCCGTGATAGATGTGCCTATCCGTGGGCGTACTTAGTATGCCGCGAATAGGTACTTTTTTTAACAGACAATCTATACGCAAAAAAATAACGCCGCGTGTCGCTTGTCAACCTCGGTGTGGACATGGTAAAATTTAGGATGTATAATTTAATTTGGCTTATAAGAGAGTATAAGTATAAGTAAATTAAACAAAGGAAGGGAGATGAACATGATGACAGAAGCGAAGAGGTACATAGCGGACACTGACGAGCGGCGCGCGGAGGCGCTGGAGAGGCTTGAGGAGGTGTGCCGGGAGAGGGGGATAAAAATGGTTTTATGCCGGTGTTTACCAGGGTTTCATATCTGGCTAGATATGCTTTCAAAAGAACTTTATATTGACATTAACTCGTGCGAGTGCTTCCACATAAAAGCATTTTTAGCCTCACGATGATATCGCTTCATCCCTCAATCTTTATTATTTCTTTTGATTCTCTCAAGTACAAAATCGTCAGTATTGAGGTACGCGGGCTTCCGCTATTAATATCAAAAACCAAGCCCCCGGGAATCAGGGTCCCAGGGGTTTGGTTTTTGATATTAAAATATCGTTGACAAATAAAAATGGGAGGTATATACTAGTAATAGTTGAACATGTGTTCAAGCATATGGATGAGGAGAAATCGTAATGAAAAAAACCTACAGGCTCCGTGGGCTGGATTGCGCCAACTGCGCCGCGAAGATTCAAGAAGGCATCAGCAAGCTGGACGGGGTCAGCGCCGCCTCTGTCAGTTTCGCCACAGCGAAGCTCGTCATCGAAGGCGACGACAGTAAAATAGAACAGATTATAGAAGCCTCGGGGAAGATAATAAAAAGGCTTGAACCGGATGTAACACTGGAGTTGTTATGAGCAAAACAACGAAGCGATTATTGCGCATTATAACCGGCGGAGCGCTGCTCATAACAGGGCTTATTCTTAACCCGGTTGACACATGGCTGCAGCTGTGCATCTTCATCGCCGCCTACTTGGCGGCGGGTGGGGACGTATTGTTCAAGGCTTTGAGGAACATTACCTGCGGGCGGGTTTTTGACGAGAACTTTTTAATGAGCCTTGCGACGGCAGGTGCGTTCATCATTGGCGAGTACCCCGAGGGGATCGGCGTTATGCTGTTCTATCAAGTGGGTGAGCTGTTCCAGGGACTTGCGGTGGAGCGCTCCCGCAGATCCATCGCGGGTCTTATGGACATCCGCCCGGACTTCGCGAACGTTAAACGCGGCGGCGTCATTGCCCGCAGCGACCCCGAGGATGTGCGCGTCGGCGACATTATAATAATAAAGGCTGGTGAGAAGGTGCCGCTGGACGGCATTGTAACGGACGGCGCTTCCGCGCTGGATGCCTCGGCGATTACCGGGGAGGCGCTTCCAAAACAGGTTTTCCCTGGGAGCGAAATCCTCAGCGGCTGCGTTAATATAAACGGCTTGCTAACGGTGCGGGTAACAAAGGAATACGGTGAATCCACGGTGAGCAAGATACTGGACTTGGTGGAAAACGCGGCTTCAAAAAAGGCGGAGACCGAAAACTTTATCACCCGTTTCGCCCGGTATTATACGCCCTGCGTAGTTATCCTCGCGGCAATTATATCTTTTATCCCGCCGCTGATAACAGGGGCTGCGCTGGAAGACTGGGTCTACAGAGGGCTTACGTTCCTTGTCATATCCTGCCCCTGCGCGCTTGTTGTGTCCGTTCCGCTGGGCTTTTTCGGCGGCATAGGCGGCGCGTCACGAAAGGGTATCCTTATCAAAGGCGGGAACTATCTGGAGGCGCTGTCGAAGCTGGAGACCGTGGTCTTTGACAAAACAGGGACATTGACCCAGGGCGCCTTCAAAGTGCGGGAGATAAGGCCTGCCGGAATGAGCGAGGCGGAACTGCTTGAGCTGGCGGCATACGCCGAGGGATTCTCAAACCACCCCATATCCGTTTCGATAAAAAACGCTTACGGCAAGGAAATCGACGCGTCAAAAATAACACAATCCGAGGAAATTCCAGGCTGCGGCGTCCGGGTGTCTGTCTGCGGCAAGACAGTCCTTGCGGGGAACGCGAAGCTGATGAAACAAAAGGGTATTGAGTGCAAATCGGAGGATATGCGGGGCACTACGGTATTTGTGGCTGTTGACGGTGTTTTTGCCGGTTCAATCATTATCGCGGATGCCGTTAAGGCCGACGCGGCCGACGCGATCCGCCTATTAAAGGAAGCCGGGGTAACAAGAACCGTTATGCTGACAGGGGACGCCAACAGCGCCGGGGAAGCGGCGGCGGCGGAACTGGGCATTGACGCGGTTTACGCGGAGCTGCTGCCCGCCGATAAGGTGGAAAAGCTGGAGGAACTCTTGAAAGAGAAATCCGCGAAAGGGAAGCTGGCTTATGCGGGCGACGGGATAAACGACGCCCCGGTGCTTGCCAGGGCGGACGTGGGTATCGCGATGGGGGGCTTGGGTTCCGATGCCGCGATCGAGGCGGCTGATGTGGTCATTATGACCGACGAGCCGTCGAAGATCGCCTGGGGGATAAGAATAGCCCGGAGGACGCTGGGGATTATAAAGCAGAATATCGTCTTTTCGCTTGCGGTGAAGCTGGCGGTGCTAGTGCTGGCCGCGCTGGGAGCCGCGTCGATGTGGGCCGGCGTCGCCGCCGACGTGGGCGTTACGGTATTGGCGGTCCTTAACGCGGCGCGGACGCTGAAAGTATAAATTCCTTTATAAACCTTATCGGAAAAAACTCATACAGCGCAACTTTAACAATACGCGCTTCAAAGGGCTTAAAGCATCCGGCGGCGTCAGGCAACGCTTTCAATATCTTGTCAGGCTCGTCGATCAGCAGCGTCGCGTGGGCGGCCCAGTGGTGGCACCCGCTGGTATATTCAGGGAAGAAGAGAAGGCGTTGCAGAGTCAGCAGTTCTGTGTTCATATTAGGCGCGATGAAAAGCACATTCAAGCCAAACAGGCCTATATGCGACATCATAATTTTTATGGAATTTGTCTCCGCGCATATATTGTCCATTTTGTTGATAAGCTGCTCTTCGCAGGCTGTATCGCGGTTCCCCAGCGTGATGTGATATGGGATATCCTTCGTCTGGCTTCCGGTGAACCCGTTCCGCCGCAGGACATCGTAATACCCCGCAAGCGTCTTTTGCGTCTCGTCGTCGAACACCGCTATTAAAAAGAGCGATTTCTCTTCCATAGCTTAGGCTTTTAATTTAACGATAATTAATACTGCCGCGCCCCACAGCATAACGGCAATGTGGGGCAATGCGTATGTCCAGCGCGCCGTTATACCAATGCTTTCGCCTAAAAAAGGAACATTATTATATCCGTTGAAGATGAAATAGCAGAATATCGGGAATATTTGAAGGATAACAATCAAAACCGAGAAAACAATAAACAGCTGCAGGAAGTCCGGCCTGCGGTATATCATTGCAAATATTAAAAACAAGCCGCACAGCGCTGTAAGGAACAGCTGACCGTAAGCGAACAAACCGGTATAATCATAAAAATCGTCCCCGCCTGCCATATTTCGGATAATCAGGTACGCGGCCGAGCACAGCGCGCATATGACCGGGAAGGAGGAGGCGGTGATTTTTAAGGTGTTTGATCTATACATAATATGGTTCCACCTATTCCGAAATATCGTCTCGTTTACTAATGCGGCTCTTCTCGGCGCGTTCATTTCGGCTTGATCTGGTACCGTAGATGAATGTCCCGACAAGGCTTGTTAAACCAGCCCCGCCGATGAAGCCTCCGGAGACATCATGCCCATACATTATGGCGATTATACGCCGACTATGCTCACTAATCCCAACGTACCCGCGCAAATAATGCCTAATAGACTGTCCCTCGCTCCTGAGGAGATCACGATTTTTTCAAGTTCTTGTCTGTGAAGGGATTGATTCTCGGCCATAGTTATAAGCTTGCCCGCTGCTCCGGGGCAAATCATCTCGTATTTTTCAAGCTGCTCGGCGCTGGGAATCGGACCCTTTGTATAGCTGCGGTAGCGGCAATTTGAGCAAGAACCACTGCATGGGGCTCTGACACATCTTGTTTAGAATTCCGTTGCTTCGAAGGCAGATTCTTATTATTCGGCATTATTGCCCAGCTTCCACAGTCCCATCCCTTCGTTAATATCCGCGCCTACCAGTTCCCAGTCGCTATATAACGCTTCAGCGTCGCCTTCCTCGGCGTCCTTAAAATCGTTATACTCCGTAAGGGTAGCGCCTAAATCCAGCGCGCGCGCCCATCCGCGCATAAAATTCGGCGTTGCGTATAAATAACTGCCTCCCTTTACGATTATCTTTGTCCTTGTCATTATATCACCTCATATCCTCATTATATTATTCTTTGAATTGTATTGTCAAGGCCTCTGCTGTAAATTGCCACGGAAATCAATTTCTAAGAAATTCCAGAAGCAAGGATTGGGAGGATATTCTGAGTGTTCAGCAGACAGTCAAACATGATTTTAGATAATGGGCGCTTGAGACTTTTCTTTTCTTT
>JAISVU010000173.1 GCA_031271375.1 Clostridiales bacterium
ATTGATTCTGACGGCGCTCAACTGGGTATAGTATTAACCAGGGAAGCGCAGCGGCTAGCTGACGAGAAGACCCTTGACCTTGTCAAGATCGCTCCGGCCGCGAAACCGCCCGTCTGCAAGATCATGGACTATTCCAAGTACAAGTTCGAGCAGAACAAGAAGGAAAAAGAGGCCCGAAAAAAACAAAAGATAGTGGAGGTTAAAGAAATACGCTTGTCCCCAAACATTGATACCCATGACGTTAACGTCCGAGTGAAGCAGGCGCTGGAATTCCTCAAGGACGGCGATAAGGTCAAGGTCAGCATTAGGTTTAGGTATGGCCGGGAGTTGGGAAGGGCGGCAACGGTTCAGGGAACTATGTACGAATTTGCAAAAGCTGTTGAGGAAGTAGGCGTTATTGAACGCCCTCCGAAGATGGAGGCGCGCAATATGACGATGTTCCTCACGCCTAAGACCGTTAAACAATGATTTATTTATAATAATTGAATGGAGGAACTAACTTTGCCAAAGCTGAAAACCAACAAAGCCGTGTCCAAGCGCTTCACCGTAACCGGCACGGGGAAGCTGAAGAGGATGCGCGCAAACAAGGGCCATAACGTCAAAGACTTAAAAAGCCCCAAACGCGTGAGGCGGCTCCGGAAATCCACCCTTGTGGATAAAACTAAAGAAGCCAATTATAAGAAAGTTCTACCCTATCTATAAGCCCACACCACAAGGAGGATAAACGATGTCACGAGTAAAAGGCGCGCTGGGAGCGCGGAAACACCATAAAAAGGTATTAAAGCTGGCCAAGGGCTTTTACGGGGCCCGGGGCAAACAATATAAGATAGCAAAGCAAAGCGTTATGCGGGCGATGGCGCACGCCTTCGCCGGACGAAAACAGACGAAGCGCGATTTCAGGCGGCTCTGGATAGCCCGTATCAACGCGGCTGCAAGGCTGTCGGGCATGAGTTATTCCACGTTCATGCACGGGCTTAAACTGGCCGGCGTGAACCTAAACAGAAAGATACTTGCAGACCTTGCGGTGTCGGACGCCCCGGCCTTCGCGAAGCTTGTGAAGGTTGCTAAAGAAGTAAATAGTTAATGGCGGAGAGTTAAAAGAAGCATGACTATTGGCATATTCACGGATACGTTCTTCCCGCAGATATGCGGAGTGGACACAATGGTAAGGACGCTGGCGGAGGGTCTCCGCGGCTTGGGTCACAGGGTGGTCATCTTTACGACCACCGACCCGGGCTGTAAGCAGAGGATGCACGATGTATACCGTCTGCCCAGCGTTCCTTTTGTGTTCCTTCCTTCACGGCGCGTCGCCTTTATGATACCGCCGAAGCTCCTTGCGCGGATGAAGAGTTTCGGCCTGGATATAGTCCATACGCAGACCGAGTTCTCGATAGGCATCTTTGGCAAGATAACCGCCGGGCTGCTGCATATACCCCATCTGCACACATATCATACGGTTTATGAGGATTATACCCATTACCTGGCGGGCGGGCGCTTGTTCAAGCCCGGAATGGCGCGCGCGATGAGCCGCATGTTCTGTAACGGCGCGGACGTGGTATCCACTCCAACGGACAAGGTGCGGGACATGCTTCTTTCATACGGCGTTACAAAGCCCATCCATGCCATCCCAACCGGCATTAAGTTCAATCAGTTCCGCAGAGGGCAGTATTCGGACGCTGAGATAGCCGAAGCAAGGGCCGAGCTGGGCCTGAAGCCCGAAGAGCTGGCGCTGATAACGATTGGCCGCGTCGCGAAGGAAAAGAGCATGGACGTTGTGATTAAGGCCCTGCCCGAGCTGCTGCGTTCCGTGCCTAATCTGAAATATGTATCCGTCGGCGACGGGCCTTACCGTGACGAGCTGATAACCCTGGCGGAGAGCCTCGGCGTCGCGGATTCGGTTATTTTCGCGGGGCCGAGGCGCTGGGAGGATATAGGCAAGTATTACCAGGCCGGAGACCTGTTTGTCAGCGCTTCCACTACTGAAACCCAGGGAATAGTCTATGTCGAGGCAATGGCGGCTCAGGTGCCGCTTATCGTCAGGCGCGACCGCAGCGTTGAGGACATCTTGATTGACGGGAAAACCGGCCTCTTCTTCGACGACGAGCACGAGCTGGCGCGCCGCGCCGAAGAGCTGCTCTTGGATAAACAGGAGCGCGACAGGCTTGCCGCAGGCGCGTGGGAACATGTCCAGTCCCTGTCCGCCGAAATATTCGTTGAGCGTATGCTGGCGCTGTATACTGCAATGATAAAGAACCCAACCAGGAAAGAAAAATTCCTCGCAAAGATAAAGAATAAACTAAAATGGCCGGGACATTGATTATCCTAGCTTCGGGCTCTCCACGGCGTAAAGCCCTTCTCGAACAGATAGGGCTTGTTTTTTGCGTCGTCTCGCCGGAAGCCGAGGAGATGAAAGACGGCCTCGCCCCGGGGCCGCTTACCGAGCACAACGCGCGGTTAAAAGCACTGGCCGCCGCCGAAACCATAAAAGAACCCGCCGTTATTATCGCGGCGGACACTGTTGTGTGCATAAACAGGGAAATACTGGGAAAACCGAGAGACTGCGCCGACGCGAGGAATATGTTAAAAAAACTTTCCGGTAAGCGCCACGAAGTCACCACGGGATGCTGTCTGTTGAAATCCGGCGGCTCAGAACCCGAAATCATCACGTTCCACGAGACGGCAGGCGTAAACATACGTATGTTAAACGATACGGAAATAGACGCGTATACAGCCTCCGGCGAACCGATGGACAAGGCGGGTGCCTACGCCGTCCAGGGGCTGGGATCAGCCCTTGTGCCGCGTATCGAGGGGGATTATTACACGGTAATGGGCCTTCCGGTAGCCAGGTTATGCGAAGAATTAAAGACATTCGGGGTTTATGTCTTATCTTAGCTAAGTTATACCTCCTGATTTGCGGATAATCCTCGTTATGCAGCATATATTTCAGCTTACAGGCACGCTCCCCTACTCATCTCATTCAATACAAATATGGTTTTGCTACAGCTTAATCATCAAGCTAACTTCCCTGCCCCCCCTCTCTTGCTGATTTTTGAGTGCATCATGAAAATTACATAAAAAGGAGATTTTATGCTGACACCGTACCTTGTTTTTCATGGAGAGTGTAAAGAAGCTATAGATTTTTACCGGGAAGTTTTCCCTTGCGGAGAACCCAAAATAATGCCTTATGGTGATTATATGCCGGAAGGCTCAAGAACGCCGACGGAACTACTGCGCTCATGGATTATGCATGCTGAGATGACCATATGCGGAACTAATGTCTGGTTTGCCGACGAGGCTGATGCCGTTGACAAAGGAAACAACGTCAGAATATCGGCAACAGTCACGAGCGGCAAAGATGCGGAAGGGATTTGGGGTACGCTTTGCGTAGGCGGCAAAGTTACGCTCCCGCCCATGGAAACTTTCTATAGCGTGTTCCACGCCGCCGTGATAGATAAATTTGGCGTACATTGGAACATAGTCGCGGAAGAATCTCCTAATATACTACTTAAAATGTTGTAACAGAAATTATCAAATGTATCGAAGTATGCGGAATTAAGCACTTTGGACTTAACAAGTTTCCACACTCTTTCGATAAGATTCAAATT
>JAISVU010000179.1 GCA_031271375.1 Clostridiales bacterium
AAAACCGCAATACGTTCATTAACGCTATGGAGAAATGCGCCAGAGTGGACGCTGCGGGAGAGATAGTGAAGGTTCTATGTTCCAGGCTCTAGGTTCCAGACTCCAGGCTCCAGACCAGATACTCCTCGTTCCCGTCCCGCCCTGTGATAGGGGAGGGAATCAAGCCTTGAACCGCAAACCCGCATTCATTCAGCTTATCTACTACCCTTTTGCAGGCGGCGTCCCTTGAAGCCTTGCTTTTTACGACGCCGCGCTTGTTTATGTCCATTCCGCCGGTCTCAAACTCCGGTTTGATCAGGCAAACCAGCCCGCCGCCCGGTTTAATCAGCCCTTTAAGAGCGGGAATAACGATCCTCAGCGAGATAAAGGACAGGTCGGCGGCGGCGAAGTCCAGCGGCTCGGGGATGCTTAAATCCCTGATATCGGTACGCTCAACAGAAATAACGCGATGGTCGTTTCTGAGCTTGTCCGCCAGCTGTTCGCTGCCCACGTCAACCGCCAGCACGGACTTCGCCCCAGCCTGGAGCATACAGTCCGTGAACCCGCCCGTTGAAGCTCCGGCGTCCAGGCAGTCCTTGCCGTTTAAATCTATCTTGAAGGCTTCTATAGCCGCTGCCAGCTTATATCCGCCGCGGCTTACATAGGGCATGTCGGGGGCAAGGATGTCTATCGCCTCGCCCGAAACCTTGCGCCCCGGACGCAGTTCTGGCTTGGAGTTTACCATGACAAGCCCCGCTTCGATGACTTCCCGCGCGTACACGCGGGAAAAGCCGCGCAGCTCCATAACGCGAACGTCCAACCGCTTACTTGTTTCCATGTCTCTCGATTTCAGTGCGGACGGCCCTGTATATGCCCTCCGCGTCCAGCCCGTGCTCTGTCATTATCTCGCCGCGCCGCCCGTGTGGAATGAAGGCGTCGGGGAACCCCATTGCACGCACGGAAGGCGGGTTATTCATCCCCAGTAAACCCATTTCAAATATTACCCGTTCGCCGAACCCACCGCGTATCGCGTTATCCTCAACGGTTACAACTGATTTACTGCGCGACAGGGCCTTTATCATATCCCGGTCAATAGGCTTCGCGGAGCGGACGCTGTACAGCGTTACGCCGTATCCCTCGGAATTAAGGCGCGTACAGGCTTCATAAGCCGGATTGGCCATTACGCCTAGCGCGGCGACTGCAACGCCGGTTGCGCCGGTGAGCAATCGCTCCGCCTTGCCTATCTCCACCGGGCTATGGGTTAAGCCGCCCAGCGCGTCGGGGTCGTCCTTAGGATACCTTATAGCTATCGGGCCGGATGTGTCCGTGACGGCCAGTTTCAGCATCTCTTCCAGTTCCCGCCCGTTTCGCGGGCACAGCACGCGCATGTTGGGCATATGGGTCAGGTATGAGATATCAAAAAGCCCTTGATGCGTCTCGCCGTCCTGCCCCACGACACCGGCCCGGTCTATCGCTAACACCACATGGAGGTTTTGAAGGCATACATCGTGGATAAGCTGGTCATACCCGCGTTGAAGGAATGTGGAATATACGGCAAAAACGGGAACCAGGCCCTGCTTTGCGAGGCCCGCGCAAAATGTGACGGCGTGGCTCTCGGCTATCCCCACATCAAAAAAACGTTTAGGGAACGCCTTTGAGAATGGCATCAGCCCGATGCCGTGGGGCATCGCGGCCGTCACCGCAACTAGCTTTTCATTTGCTTCGGCAAGGTTTGTCAACGCCTCGCCAAAAACATCTGAGAAGCCGCGCTTATGGTTCCCCGGCTCAACCAGCCCGGTATTGATGTTAAACGCACTTACGCCGTGGAAATTATCAGGCGCCGTCTCGGCCAGGGCGTATCCTTTGCCTTTGATCGTGCGTACATGGAGCAGTATCGGGCCTTCCATCTCCCTTACCCTGCCCAGGACGCGGATAAGCCCCGGCAGGTCATGCCCGTCCAGCGGGCCTATGTAGTTAAAGCCCAGGTTTTGGAACAGCCCGCCGCCCACCAGCATCTTCTTGAGCCATTTCTTTGAATTGTCCAAAAAACCGCTTATCGGACGGCCTATGCCCGGCACCTTGCTTAATATTCCTTTAACGCCCTTCTTCGCCTTTAAATATACCGGCTTGGTTCGCAGATTGCTGAGATATCCCGATAACGCGCCGACGCTCTTCGAGATAGACATGCCGTTATCATTAAGAATGACGATTAAATTTGAGCCCAGCTGACCGGCGTTGTTCAGAGCCTCATAAGCAAGGCCGCCGGTCATTGAACCGTCCCCCACGACGGCGATAACCGAAAAGCCTTCGTTATTTATATCTCTGGCCGCCGCTATGCCCAGCGCCGCCGAAACGGCCGTTGAAGCGTGGCCTGTGTCAAAGGCGTCATAAACGCTCTCGGCATTTTTAGGGAAACCCGAAAGCCCGCCTTGCTGTCTCAGCGTGGGAAAGGCGTCCCTCCTGCCTGTAAGGAGCTTGTGGATATAGCTTTGGTGGCCGACGTCCCAGATGATCTTATCCTTGGTCAGATCAAAGATTTGGAGGAGGGCGATTGTCAGCTCAACTACGCCAAGATTCGACGCAAGATGCCCGCCCGTTTCGGATATCGAACGCACGAGGAAATCCCGTATCTCCCCCGCTAACGCCTGCAGCTGCGTAATATTGAGGCCCTTCAAGTCTTCGGGGCCGTTTATTCTCTCAAGCAAAATATCACCTATCTATTAAAAATCCATGCAATCAAAATCCCCAGGCCAGCCCCGGCGAAGACCTCGAACGGCGTGTGGCCCAGTATTTCTTTTAGCTCTTTTTCCAGCACGCTGTGCAGATTATCAAAGTTGGCGATAATCCGGTTGATGGCCTCGGCCTGCCTGCCTGAGGCCCGCCTGACGCCCTGGGCGTCGTACATCACAACGATGGAGATAACGGCGGCCAGCGCGAAGATCGACGAATCGAAGCCCTCGGTAAACCCCACCGAAGCGGCGGCCGAGGCGATGAACGCGCTGTGGGAAGACGGCATCCCGCCTGTGGATATAAAAAGCGAGGGCCTGATCTTGCGCGTCTTTACGAATTTAACCAGCACCTTGAGGAAGCTGGCTACGATATATGCCGTTATGGCCGCCCACAGCGGCTCGTTATTCGCTAAACCTGTAAACAAATCCATTCATTCACCCGCTCAAACGAGAAATAAGCCATACCGTGAAGCTCTCCGCCCCGCATTCCGCAGAAAAGCCAGCAACACTTTCTTTAAACAATGTTTCGAAGTCCTCCCGGGCTTTCCTCATCCCGTGTACAGTAATATACGTATTTTTATCCGTTTCTTCTTCCGCATCGGCTATATCGTCCATTATTTGGAAGGCAAGGCCAAAGGCCTTGCCGGCCTTTGTCAAACGTAAAGCCCTTTCATTATCCGCTCCGGCAAGCAAGGCCCCGGCTTCAGCCGCGCCTGCGAACAACGCCGCCGTCTTATGCTTATGGATATAATTTAGTGTTTGTTCATTAACCCGTTTATTCTCATATAGTATATCCGCAATTTGGCCGCCGATCATGCCGCAGGCGCCTGCCGCCTCCGCTATGACGTTCATTGCCTTGACTGCGGCGGTACCGTTCTCGATACATGCCCGGGCCATTATTTCATAAGCGGTGTTCAGCAGCGCGTCCCCCGCAAGTATCGCGGTTCCCTCGCCAAAGGCTATATGGCACGCGGGCTTGCCCCTGCGCATGTCGTCGTCGTCCATCGCGGGCAGGTCGTCATGGATTAATGAATAGCAATGTATCATCTCCAGCGCGCAGGCGAAGGGCATTGCCAGCTCCTGTCCGCCGCCCAAGCCTTCGCAAACAGATAATAAAATAAGGGGGCGCAGACGCTTGCCGCCAGGGAACAGGGCGTAACGCATTGCTTCATAGACTGCGGCGGCATGTTCCTCTCCGCCGGGCATAGCCGCGTACCCGGCCAGCGCTTTATCTATTTCATCTGTCATCAGGCTTCTGTATTTATTATACTCCATTCTCAAAAAGCCCCTCCGCCGTTTTTCGCAGTACGGTTATTTCCTGTTTGGCGCTCTCAATCTTACCAGCGCAGAACACGGACAGCTCGACGCCCTCTTTATACAGCTCAAGCGACTGTTCCAAAGGCGTCGCGATATCTTCAATCCGCTCGGTTATTTCTTCTAAACGTTCCAGCGCCTGATCCAATGTGTATTTTTTCTTAGGCATACGATATTCCTACTTTTCAATCAACTTTTTTAATTTCTCCATGAACCACACCGTCATTGAACTGGGTTCTCATCATAAATCCCTCGGAACCCACAGCTTCGCCGGCGGTCTTAATAACCTTACCGTTTACCGAAACCATAGCGAAACCCCGTTTTAACACGTTTGAAGGCGCCGCCTGGTGCAGCGATTGGATCACGGCACCGGCCCGGGCCTCGGCGGTTTCCAGTCTGTGCTGCATTTCCCTTGATATCCGCCTCGCTGACGCCGTAAGGCGCGTCTTCACGCGCTCCGTTATATCATCCGCGCCGGGGAAGCTGTCTGCAATGTTATATAACCGCGATGTATAATTATCAATATTGCCGGACATATAACCGTTCAACCGATTCACAAGCATATAAAGGCGCTCGGCCTTCTCCCGTCGATCCGGCACGCATATCTCAGCGGCGGCCGACGGCGTAGCGGCTCTCAGATCGGCGGTGAAATCGCAGATGGTAAAATCCGTTTCGTGCCCCACCGCTGACACAACGGGTATCAGCGACCCCGCTACGGCGCGGGCCGCGGCTTCCTCATTGAAGGCCCACAAATCCTCCATTGACCCGCCTCCCCTGCCGACGATGATTACATCGGCAAGGCCCTGGGAGTTGAGGGCTTCTATCCCCCGAGCGATTTCGGCGGCCGCACCCTCGCCTTGAACGGCGGCGGGAGCAAGGATAATCCTTACGCCGGGGTCACGCCTTCCCGCAACCGTTACAATATCGCGAAAAGCCGCGCCGTCTATGGAAGTAACAACCCCGATAACAGACACCGTTTCAGGCACGGCTCGTTTGCGTGAAGGGTCAAAGAGCCCTTCGGCTTCCAGCTTTTCTTTTAGCTGTCTGAAAGCTAAGTACAGCCCGCCTAAGCCCGCCGGTTCCATCATTTCCACATAAAGCTGGTATGTCCCGGCTTTCTCATAGGCGGAAACCCGCCCGCAGGCCACAACCTTCATCCCGTTTTCGGGCCTAAAGCCGAGGCCCGCCGCCTCGCCCCGGAACATAACGGCGCTCATCGCGGCCCTCTCGTCCTTCAATGAGAAATAGAGATGCCCAGAGGAATGCCGCTTGAAATTGGATACCTCACCCTCAATAAACAATGCCTGGAGCAAAACATCCTCATCCAGCATCCCTTTAATATACCCGTTTATCTGTGATACGCTGTAGACTGTCATAAGCCCCCGGACCTGACTATTTGGCCCAGCAAGCCGTTGACAAAGGCCGGGGAGTCGCCGCCGGAGTATACCTTTGTCAGCTCTACCGCCTCATTTATCGCGACTTTGTTTGGAATGCCCGGCTCATACATAATTTCATATACCGCAAGGCGCAGGATAGCAAGGTCTGTCTTCATAAGCCGGTCCAGCTCCCATCCCCTGGCTCTCGTTTTTATCTCGGCGTCGATAGCGTCTCTATGCTCCGCGATGCCCGAAAGCGTTTTTCGCACATATTCCATATCGGCTTCGGCGGTCAGGCTCAGGCTCTTGCCCTCATCCTCGCCCAGAAAGGTTTCGGCGCCAAAATACCGCTCAATTAATATGAGCGGCTGCAGGTCGTCGAAGAAATCCATTTGGAATATAAGGTTAAACGCGTGGTTTCTGTCAGTTTTCCGGCTCATGCTTCATCAGTTTGGACGCCGACTATATTAACGTCCACGGCGGCGACAAGGAGGCCTGTCATCGTCTCTAGCGCGGTCTTGACCTTCTTTTGAACCTCCAGCGACACCTCGGCGATGTTAAAGCCGTATTTGACGGTTATGTTGACCTTTACGTCCACGCTTTCCCTGTTCGCGCCTATAACGACGCCCCTTTGGGCTTGTTTTCCGCCGGGGGCGGAAGGGTCGCCCTTAACGGTATGGACGCCCTCCGTCTCCCGCGCCGCGGTTCCGGCTATCATCGCGATAACCTCGTCCGCTATTTTAATCTGTCCGTTTTTTGACGGTTCTTCCATATAAGCTCCTTATTAATTAGCCGCCTTAAACTCCGTCCATATAATGTCATACGCGATCCCGCCGTCTTCCAGCGGAAGATAGTCCTGCGCCTTCGCGGCGGCTTCCGGCGGTACGTTGATACTCGGGTTATCCAAAAACTCCTGAGGAAGGAAGGGCTTTGCGGCGGTATTGCAATTCGCGTAGTTGGTTATTGAAGACATCTTCGCGCTGACTTCGCCGTCCAAAACATAGTTAAGGAAGGTATAGGCGTTGTCTTCATTGGGGGCCTCGGCGCTAACGACGAAGCAGTCAAGGTTCGAGGAAATGCCTTCCTCGGCGAAAGCGCATTCAATCGTCGGCACCGCTTCCTTCGCCGCCACATACTGGGAAGCGAACATATAACCGGCTTTCGCGTCGCCCCTTATTAATGATTCATGGGGGGTGTCGGCGTTAAAGGCTACCACGTTGGGCTTGAGCTCCAGCAGCTTTTGGCGTACCTGTTCCAGAATCTCCGGGTCGGTCTCGTTTATCGACTCACCCATCATCATCAGCGTCAAACCCAGGATATCCCGCGCGCCGTCCAGCAGTACAATGGAGCCTTCAAAGCTCTCGTCCCAGAGATCCGCGTACTTGGTGACAGGGAAGTCCACCCGGGCCGAGTCATACACCAGCAGCGCGCTGCTGAAAGCGTATGGGATCGTGTACTTGTTATCTGGATCGAAATGCTTCGACTGGTAAAACGGGTCGATGTTCCCGTAATTGGCGATACGTTCCGTATCGAGTTCCTTGAGCAGGCCGCCCGCCTCGATCATCTGCCGGATGATGTAGTCGCTGCAGAGGATGACGTCGTACTGATCCGTCTTCTGCTCGAATGCGGCGAGCATCTCTTCGTTCGTGGAGAACGTGGCGTAGACTACCTTGATCCCGGTGTCGCGCTCAAAATCCGCCACAACTTCCGACGGAACGTATTCCGCCCAGGTGTAAATTACCAGCGTTTCCTGCGGCGACGCGCAGCCAAACAGCGATGCGGCGACTATGGCCGCAAGCGCCAGCGATAAAACCTTCTTCATTCTTCAAACCCCTTCTTATATATTTTGTTGTGAAGCCCATACTTATATACAATACTCCGCTGCGCTTTTGGCAGCCGCTCCAGGCTCTCCCCCGGGCGGATAAAATCAAACTCCGACACCTCGGGCGACGGGACGAACAGGCCTCCCAGGAGTTTTGCCCTGATAATAATTAACAGCTCGGAGGGTTTTCCCGAATACACCACGTCCAGTATCTTCTCGGGCCTGATCTCAAACCCCGTTTCCTCGCGGATTTCCCGTTTAAGGCCCTCAAAGGGCTGTTCGCGTCTTAAAGCCCCGCTGGGCAAACCCCAGGGCGTGGCCTTATATGTGTGTTTTACGATAAGCAGATCCCCGTTCTCCGCGTAGATAAGGCCCACAACGCCCGCAACGAACCGGGTATTGGCCCTCCAGGCCAGGAAACGCCTGAGTTTTACGGATTTCGGGAGCCATTTCCAGATAGTCACTATTAACTCAGACGGCAGCAATGCCGCCAGCTTCTCAAGCATTGCGGGCCTCCTTTTTTGCGGCGCGTTCAGACCTTCTTCCCGCCTGAACGAACTGCAGCAGCCCCACCAGCATAAACATCACGAATACCAGCACGGTGGATAGGGCGTTTATCTCCGGCGTTACGCCCAGCCTCAGCATTGAGTAAATCCGCATCGGCAGCGTCACGCTCTGCGGCCCGGAAACTAACGAGCTTATCACGACGTCGTCCAGCGACATCGCCATAGATATCAGCGCGCCGGAGGCTATCGCCGGCATTATAATGGGCAGGGTTATGCTCGCGAAGGCCTTGAAAGGCTTCGCCCCCAAGTCCCGCGCCGCTTCAATAAAGGACGGGTCAACAGCCCTGAGCCTGATCGAAACCATAATGAACACATAGGGCACGCAGAATGTGGTGTGGGACAATACCATCGTCATTACGCCGTATCTCACGTTAAGCACGGAGAAAAACATCAGCAGCGCCACGCCGAGTATTATCTCCGGAATAATGAGGGAAATATACATAAACAGGCTTGCCGCCTGTTTCGCCCTGGGCCTCATCCGGGCCGCGCCAACAGCCCCCATCGTCCCGAGGACGCAGGAGATAATACATGTAAAGAACGCGATCTCCAGGCTCATCAGCAGCGAATCGATCAGCCGCCCGTCCCGCGCCGCCGCGCTGTACCAGTCCAGCGTAAACCCCGTCCATACGGCGCCGCTTTTCGACGCGTTAAATGAATAGATGATCACGATGGCCACAGGGAGATATAACAACGCCATTATCATAAAAATGTATATTCTTTTCCCCATTATCAGAACAGACCTTCCCCGTTGTCTTTCGCCAGCGAAAGATAGAATACCACAAACAGGCCTACCAAGCCCAGCATAACGACGGACAGCGCCGCGCCGAAGGGCCAGTTGCGCGCGGAGTCCATCTGATTTTTTATAAGGCTGCCCAGCAGCATTGTCCTAGCCCCGCCGATCAGGTCGGATATGAAATAGAGGCCCACCGAAGGAACAAACACCAGCGTTACGCCTCCGGCTATGCCGGACGACGACAGCGGCAGGGTTATCTTCGCGAAGGTTTTAACCTTTCCCGCACCCAAGTCATAAGACGCCTCATAGAGTGTAGGGTCTATCTTTTCCACGGCGTTGTACACGGGAAGGATCATAAATGGCAGGAACATATAAGTCGTCACGGCGATAACCGACGGATAGCTGTACATGAACCGCGCCGGCTCCTTTATAAAGCCCAGCCGTTCAAAGAGGCCCGAGAGGACGCCGTTCGTTTGCAGGATAATGATCCATCCGTAGGTACGGATTAAGCTGGAGGTCCAGAACGCGATCATTAAAAAGACCAGCACGTAAAAGCGCAGCTTTTTATCCAGCCTGGAAACAAAATAGGCGAACGGGTAGCCTATCAGCAGCGCGCAGGCGCTGGTAAGCAGCGCGGCGCCAAAGCTGTCCATAAAGATGGAGACGGTCACAGGATCCGTTATCCTGTCGTAATTGGCCAGCGTAAAGACGAACCCGACAGTTCCGTCCGGGTTCCTGGTGAGAAAGCTCAGTACGATTATATATATTAACGGTATGCCCACTAAAACGGCCATCCACAGGAAGGCCGGAAGCCCCGCGATATTCCTCTTTAACCAGGCCATTAAGCAACCCCCAGTGTTGCAATGAACAATGAAAATTAAACTGCGGAAACTAATACGCCTTCGTTAGCGTCGAACGCGACATATGCGTTCATACCATCCGATACGGTGGTATTGCTCCCCGACTGATTATATTCCGCTATTATAAATGTAATGCCGCCGTTTAGCAAGACTGAAATTTTTGTGCGGTGGCCTGAATAGTTGACGGATTGAACGACACAAGGCAGGATATTGTCATAAAGATGCCCCCCAGGCCCGGGCGCTTGGGGCAGGATAACCGCCCTGTCGGTATGTACCGCGAGGCGCGCGGAATCCCCCGCTTTCAGCAAGGCGCTGCCCCGGGCTTTAATCCTTATTCCGTCCAGGATTACATTGGTTACATCGCCGTTATGCCCCTCTACGCTGACAGGGTGTATGTTGCGTTCCCCGACGAACCCGGCGACAAACGCCGTCCTCGGCTGTTCATAAACCTCCTGCGGCGTCCCCACCTGCTCGAACGCCCCGCCGTTCATTACGGCGATACGCGTTGACATATTCAATGCCTCGTCCTGGTCATGGGTAACATAGACGCAGGTGACGCCCGCCTGCGCCTGGATATGCTTGAGCTCCAACTGCATATGCTGGCGCAGTTTCATGTCCAGCGCGCCCAGCGGCTCGTCCAAAAGCAGAATCTGCGGCTTGTTTATAAGCGCCCTCGCGATGGCGACGCGCTGCCGCTGGCCCCCGGAAAGCTGCCCCGGCATACGCTTCTCAAGACCCGGCATCTTCACAAGGTCCAGCATCTCCGCCACTCCGCGCTTTATCTCATTTTTAGAGGCCCTTCGGAGCTTTGGCCCATAGGCGATGTTATCATATACGTTCATGTGCGGGAACAGGGCGTAGTTTTGGAAAACCGTGTTGACGTTGCGTTTATCCGGCGGCAAGTCCTTTATGCTTTCGCCGTTAAGGAGGATGTCCCCGGAGTCCGCCGTTTCAAGCCCCGCGACGCAGCGCAGCGTAGTGGTCTTCCCGCAGCCGCTCTCGCCTAAAAGGGTAACAAACTCGCCGCTGCGTATATCCATTGACAGGCCCTTGAGCACAGGCGTCTTACCGAAACTCTTGCTTACATTCACCAGCGATAAATGACCCACCGCGGCATCCCCCGATCACTTAATTCCACAGTTATCCAGTATAGCACATAAGCTTTTTCGCGTCAATCGATGAAAACCGGCGCGTCTTTCGTTTGCTTCATAAGTATATACGGAGAATATACGGCAATCTTTCTACGAAAGATAAATATTTATTCTTTCTCTTTTCTATTATCTTTAACAGCCTCTTTATCCGAAGCCATATAATCGACGATTTCTTTCACGTCATCAATCATGCCGGCCTTCAGTAAGGCTTTAAGCGCTTTGCCCAGTACTGTTAATTCTTTGGTATTCATTTTGGAATACTCCTTTCGGTTTTACCGGCCATTATTTCATAACTTATGGCAGTTCCAGCGTCGCTCTGCCAATCACCCCGCCGCGGTACTCGTCGATCAGCGTGGCGGCGGCCCGCTCAATGTCGATAACGCCGCCCTTCAACTTAAACCCCCTGGCCTCGCCGATGCGGGCAAGCACATCCTCGTTATCGCCCGGCGTTATCTTATAGCGCTTCTCCAGAAGCCCCGGCGCGGCTTCCCGCAGCATCGCCGCAAGGCGCGTCGCCAGCTCCGTCATATCCAGAATATTGTCCTTAATCGCCCCGGTCGCGGCCAGCTTAACCCCGCACTCGGGGTCGTCGAGCTTGGGCCATAGAATACCCGGCGTATCCAGCAGCTCAAATCCCTCGTTTACCTTTATCCACTGCTTTCCCCTGGTGACGCCGGGCCTGTCGGCGGCGGCGGCGGCGGAACGCTTCGCGTAATGGTTGATGAGCGTGGACTTGCCCACGTTGGGAATGCCCAGAACTATCGCACGGGTCGTGTATCCAAGTCTGCCCCGGGCCCTGTTCTTCTCTATCTTGCCCCGCATAAGCTCCGCCGCGGCGTCCAAAGCCCGGCCTTTAGAAGCGCTTGACGCGGAGTTTGCGGCGATAACAGGGAAGCCCATATTCTCGTAAAACCGCGTCCACCGCGCCGTAGCCCCTTCATCGGCAAGATCGGCTTTATTGAGTATGATAATACGCTTCTTACCCCCGGACAGTTCGCTAATATCGGGGTTTCGGCTGCTCCCGGGCACGCGGGCGTCCAACAGCTCCAGCACGACGTCAACCAGCGCGATATCACGCATAATCTGGCGCTTGGTTTTTGTCATATGCCCGGGATACCACTGTATATTCATCGGGCGATCACTCAATGCCGAACCCTTCAGGCGCGCCGTCCTCGATTACGTTCCTGAACGACCTGTCGGTCCGCTCCCAGGTGTATATCTTCCAGCGCCCATCCGCATCCTTTTTTAAGTAATAGTTCCAGTATAATCCTTCATAGTTTACCATTGCCTCGGTTATCGGCGCAATGCACATCTCAACCTCGTCGCTCTCGAAAACGGTTCCGATAGAGGAGCTGTAGAGACTTATTTTGTTTCGGTACAGCATTTCCCCGCTTTCGATGACCTTTTGGGTTTGGGTATCCAAGCTGTTCGCCTCCAGCAAAACATCGTCAAAAAGCATACGCTGATAACCCACAAGCACACGTATAAAATCCTTGTCGGCGACGATATTCCCATACATCAGCCGCCTCAGGAGGTTGTTGATCTCCATCACTTCCTCGGCTGTTTCCGGGTAATAATTCTCCAAGTCATATTCCTGCAGCCGCCTATATAAGGTATCGCCCAATGATTTCTTCTCGATCACAAAATAGTGAGGCTGCTGGCTTGAATACCACGCGATATACCCGACGCCCCCCGTAATAACAGAAAAACTCACAACCAGAATAATAATGCCCAGCGTCTTATTAATCCTATGCGGCATAATATAACCCCCTATGCTCTTAACTCTCGGTTTTAAACCCCATCGCCGCTTCCACCGCTCTGCGCCAGCCCTTATTCAGCTCGGCCCGCTTGCCCGCGTCTATCCCCGGGGTAAAGGTATCGAATTCCGAAGCGTTTTGGGCAATCTCGTCCGTCCCCTTCCAAAACCCCGACCCAAGCCCGGCCAGATAAGCCACGCCTAAGGCCGTAATTTCGCCGGTCTTTGCCCTGGCCACGGGTATGCCCAGAATATCGGATTGGAACTGCATCAGGAAACCGTTCCCCGCGGCGCCTCCGTCGGCCTTGAGGTATTTAAGCGAAAGCCCGGCGTCGGCTTCCATCGCCCGGATTACATCCGCAGTCTGATAAGCCATTGATTCCAGCGCCGCACGGATAATATGGGCTTTATTCGTCCCTCTCGTCAGGCCGAAAACCGCGCCCCTTGTATGAGAGTTCCAGTATGGCGCGCCTAGGCCGACGAAGGCGGGAACCAGGTATACGCCGGAGGTGTCGGGAACCTTCCTGGCCCATTCCTCGCTCTCTCCCGACGACGTAACCATCCCCAGCTCGTCCCGCAGCCACTGTATAACGGACCCGCCGATGAAAATGCTGCCCTCCAGGGCGTAACTGGCCTCCCCTGTATAATACGCGGCCAATGTGGTAAGCAGCCCGTTTTCGGATTTAACGGCTTGTCTGCCTGTGTTCATAAGTATAAAGCATCCTGTGCCGTATGTGTTCTTCCCTGTTCCTTCCTCGGCGCACATCTGCCCGAAGAGGGCCGCTTGCTGGTCTCCCGCGACGCCCATTATCGGGATATCTCCCCCAAAGTATACCCTATCCGTCGTTCCGATAAAACCGCCGGAGGGCAGAACCTTGGGCAAAATTGATCTGGGTATGCCAAATAGATCCAACAGCTCTTCGTCCCACTCCAGCGTATGAATGTTATAAAGCATCGTCCTGGAGGCGTTGGTGCGGTCCGTTACATGGAGCCTGCCCTTCGTAAGGTTCCAAAT
>JAISVU010000280.1 GCA_031271375.1 Clostridiales bacterium
TCGCTGACGAGCGCACCGCAGGCCAAGCATCTGCAAAGGCAAGTTTATGTGGCTGGACGAGCAAAAGCCATGAACGAAACTGTGTATTACAGTATCGACCAGATACACGCGGCGATAAACGAAGGGAAGCAAATCTCATTCCGATACTTTGATTACAGCACAAATAAAAAGCGCATATACCGCAAGGACGGGGATACATATATAACGACACCTGTAACGCTTTGCTGGAGTGATGACTGCTACTACCTGATAGCTTACAGCAAAAAGCATGACGCCCTGACTCATTACCGGGTAGATCGGATGAGTGAGGCAACTGTCCTAAACGAGGATGCTGATGCCTTTGAGCGCGAGAAATTCAACATCGCGGAACATACCCGTAGCATGTTCGGTATGTACAACGGGGAGATTATCAGGGCGACATTATCGTTCGACAATAGCCTGATGAACGTCGTTCTTGATCACTTTGGCAAAGACGTTAAAATCGCGGCAAAAAAAGAAGGCCGGTTCGAGGTGAGGGCCGACGTTTCAGTCAGTCCGGTTTTCCTAGCATGGATGTTTCAGTTTGGCGAGCGAGCCGAGATTAACGCGCCGGTCAGATTGATTGCAGCCATGAGAGAACTGATTTCCATAAACACCCGCATTTACGAGCGATTGTCCAATGAAACTGACACTCAAAAAGATTTTTCGGAAACACTAATCAAAGTCCGTACACCGGGACACCACTTATGATATAATGGTTATACAATTAAGGAGCAAGACAACCTTTTGCGGCGGAAACGCCGCAAAAAGTAGCTCAAAATGTCCGCAAACAGGCGAACGCACAAAGGTTTGGAGAGAAATGACATGACTTGGGAATCAGAGTTTGGCAGATTTTTGAAAGAAAAAAGGAGGTTGCGTGAGATACCTGTCAGGATGATGGCTGAACTGTCCGGCGTATCGCCGGGATATTACAGTGATATAGAATCAGGCAGGCGCAATCCGCCGGATCGCGAAATCTTGGATGCGATGATTAACGCTCTCCGTCTGCCTGATGAGGACAGAATCACCATTTACGATTTGGCTGGCAAAGCGCGCTCCGAAGCGCCTCCCGACTTATCAGAATATATCAACGAATACGAGGAAGTCCGTGTGGCGCTCCGTTTAGCAAAAGACGCTGGGGATACGCAGATTTGGAGCAAGTTTATTAACTTCTTAGAGTTTGAAAAAGGGGGAAAGAAAAAATGATTAAGCTGAATACAGGATACTCGTTTTCCCGTGTGCCGTATATCACTTATGACGCTTTAGACGAATATGCGGAAAACGTAGTTGAGGATTTCGCCCCTGAGCTTCTGCGTACACCAGGTATCCTTGATGCAGACGCTTTTATCGAATACTACCTCGGCCTGCAAACGGAGTATCACCGAATCCGCTATGACCGTAAAGTTCTCGGTATGACGGCGTTTAATAATGGCTTCTTGCAAGTTGCTAACGAAGAAACAGGAGCGCCGGAGCCTATGCCCGTAACCACCGGCACAGTCATCATCGACACTTCGCTGACGTTAAAGCGCAATCTGCCCCGTTTGCGTTTCACGACGATGCACGAGGGTTCGCATTGGCTCATTCATAGGGAAGCGTTCGCTGAGGACAACCCTTTCGGGCGTATCGGCATATATGAAAACCAGTATCTTGCCGCCAAAGAGGGCCGCATTGATTACAGCCGCTCCCGCCGTGAGCGGAGCGATATTGAACGCATAGAGCGTCAGGCTGATTTTCTCGCGTCCGCTATCCTTATGCCGCGCCCGGCGCTTCGGGTGGCTTTCCGTGAGTTCTTCCGCTTCTACGACGAAAAAGCGCACAGAATCGTAAAAGGCTCCAGTGCGATGGATGACTGTTTCGCCGTCCAACTGCCGGAGTATGTGGCTGCTCTGTTTGGCGTGTCCAAGCGCGCCGCTCTGATACGTCTCGAAAAGCTGACCGCCATCGTGGATGGACGGTCATGGAAGGGCGCTTGCTGAGCATTGAATCTTTTTATACCCTAATGTCCGCAAAAATGCGGACATTACAAATAAAGACTGGAGGATTTTCGAGATGACCGACACCATGAATGCTGCTGAAAAGGATGAGTATCTTTACGTCGTACACGGGGTAATACCAGAGGCCATGCCCCCTGTGGCCTACCGCCGCACCGGAGAGCCGGAACTGGCGGGACGGAAGCTTATTAAATGCCCGTATTGCCGGGAATTGCTGACAAGTGTTGAGCGCAATACGGCGGTACAGATGTACAAGCTCTCTAAGGGAAAGAAGAAAAAGGCTGTTCCCTGTATAACTATTATGAGGTGCGCCGCCTGCAAGGAGGACGTTGGCATAGTCATGACGACATAATCCCAAGTATCAAGCGAACACTGAAAACTGAATATTGAACGCATTGCTTATCGTCTTTGAGCCGTTAAGCAGTGAACAGCCTATCGCCCTCCCGGGCGGTTAAGCCGCGTACCCACGGTATCTGAAATCCTCGTCTGGAATGTAGACGACATGACAACGACTGTCACGCGGCGGATAGGGGCTTAACCGTTCTGTACGCATACTCACGACAGGCGGACAGGTATCATTCATCAGTCTACCCACAAGGCAGACCATACCGAGTTCGCAGCAGTTATCTTGTAACTGTCTATGCCCATGAGTCCGGCAAACGGCAACTTTTGTGTTGCTGTCTTGCCGGACTTTTATTTTGCGACAAAAGCTCAGAGGTTGCCGTTTGCACCGGATTCCCCGAAAGGAGTCCTCCATGCAAACGGCGACCGTTTTTTATTTCCGGCCCCGCTGCCGTTCTCCGCCTGCTCCGTTCGATTTTCGCAATTCCCAAAAATCGGACGGAGGTAAGAGAAGTGGAGTACAGCAATTTCTCAAAATTGAGCCGTGAGGCTCTGTTGGAATGCTTTGAGCAGGAACGCAAAGAGTGGCTCGCTGCTGGAATGAGCGAAGCGGATATTCACCTGATTCATTTCGGTGAGGAAAAGGAAAAGGGACGCGGCGGCGATTATCGCGTGTGGCTCAATGAGCGCAAGCACAGACGCCCCGACCATAAATACGCCCCCGGAACACCAGCCGCCATCGACGCGGTTGACCCTAATGGCGCATGGATCAGCGGTGGACGCGGAGGACTGGACG
The DNA here is from genome assembly GCA_031271375.1 of Clostridiales bacterium. Taxonomy (GTDB): domain Bacteria; phylum Bacillota; class Clostridia; order Lachnospirales; family WRAX01; genus JAISVU01. Next base: position 3,148 of record JAISVU010000280.1, read on the forward strand.
AGGTTGAGTTTCAAGCCGACCTTGAAGTGGCTCTCGCTACACTAACTGAATTACAGCGCTTCTGCTTCGTAGAAGTTTACCTGAACGACAGAGCCTACACCGATGTTGCCAAGCACTGCGGTAAGCATCATTCGACTATCCAAGAATCTGTAAAAGCTGCAAGCGCAAAGATAAAAAATTATTTTTCCTGATACCCCGCAAAACGGCCTTTCCCACGGCTATAAGGTGTAAAGCCTCGGTAAAAGACTTTACGCCGCACCTTGACAAACACGGGCGTCCGCCCGTCATACGACCACCCACACCGAGTCACAGGCGCACCGCCCTTCGCGAGGACGGCAATAAGCAAGAGCGTTTTCCCCGATTCCCATTAAAACGGGGCCGGGCGGAAAAAGGCGGCGCGCCGGAATGACTTCCCCATAACGCTGGCTGGTAACGGGGCGCGTGATGCAGAACGAGCGCGGGTTGCGTGTGAAAGCTGAAAGAGGC
>JAISVU010000314.1 GCA_031271375.1 Clostridiales bacterium
GTTTTAAGTGTTTCGTCGCTGCCAAAGATTTTTGTTATGTTTTCTAAGAGCTTTAAACTTGCCATAGCGGCGAATTCTCCCGTTTTTTCGCCATTATGGAGTTTTATCTATATTGTCAAGCAACATTGCGTTCGTTGATTTAATTCATTGCCATTTGCTGCTCATGCTGAAGTTATCGACATTAGTTATACCATTGATTTAAGAAAACTTCAATAAAAAATTCGTATCATCTCCTTTACTCTGTGGAATATTACCATTGACAATATGCCGCGAATGCGGTAATATTAACGAAAGTCATTTATTTGGAGAGTTCAATGTATCTTGCGATAGTAACCGCTCTGCGCGTTTCAGGCAAGGCGAAACACCGCGCGGAGCATAGAATCCATTTCGGATTGCCGCGTTAAAACATCGGTTTTGCCGAGGTTTATAGCGAGAGGAATCCGGAATCGGACATAGTAGGTTTCGCCGGTTCATAACACGGAAGAACGTGTTTTTTGCGTTGGTTTTCGTGTTGTGGCCGGCATAGCTAAAAGAGCTGAAATCCTGCCGCTGTGGTGTATTCCACAGCTTTTTTAATGCGCGACTATATAATACAAGGAGAATTATTATGAGCTTGTTAAAAGTAAAGAATATAACCCATGCCTTCGGCGATAACACGCTGCTGAACAGTATTTCATTTGATTTGAACGACGGTGAGAAGATGGGGATTGTAGGAGCGAACGGGGCGGGCAAAAGCACGCTGCTTAAAATCCTGGTGGGCGAGGCGTCACAGGACGGCGGGACGGTTGAGTGGCGGCCCAGGATATCCGTCGGCTACCTGGATCAATACGCCGAAATCCCGCAGGGACACAGCGTCGTCAGCTACCTGCGGACGGCTTTCGCCGCATTATACGCGATGGAGGACAGGTATAACAAGCTGAATCTCCGCATTTCAGATAACCCCGAACCGCGCCTTGTGGAACAGGCAGCGGCCATCCAACAGCGCCTTGCTGAGAGCGGGTTTTATGAATTGGACAGCCATATCGCCAGGGTGTGCGCAGGGCTTGGGATAACGGCGCTGGGCATGGACAAGATGATAAGCAAACTCAGCGGGGGCCAGCGGGCGAAGGTCATCCTGGCGAAGCTCCTGTTGGAGGCTCCGGATGTGCTGATTATGGACGAGCCGACGAACTTCCTTGACAAGGCGCATATCGAGTGGCTTACCCGGTATTTAGCCGGATTCAAGGGGGCGTTTATCGTTGTGTCGCACCATTTTGACTTCCTGGACGGGATAACCAGCTGCATATGCGAGATCGAATTTCATTCTATCGTTAAATACCGGGGGAACCTGACGGCCTACCTGAGCCAGAAGGATATACGGAAGCTGCAGTATATCAACGAATATAACGCCCAGCGCAGGATTATCGAAAAGGCGGAGGATTACATCGCGAAGAACAAGGTGCGCGCCTCCACTGCCCGCCTTGCCAAGAGCCGTGAGAAGATGCTGGATAAAATCGACCATATGCCGCCGCCTAAGGAGCTGCCTAAACCGGGTTTTAGGTTTATATGCGGGTGGAAGGGCTTTGGGCCGATGATGGAGGTCAGGGACTTGGTGATAGGCTATACGGGGCCGCTGCTGCCCAGCCTGAGCTTTACGATGAAATGGGGGCAGAAGCTGGTCATCACGGGCTTTAACGGCATCGGTAAGACGACGCTGGTTAAGACCATATTGGGGGAGGTTCCGGCCCTGTCCGGCGGGTGCTGGCTCCACGACAATCTGTCCGTAGGGTATTTCGAGCAAGAGCCCGCCTGGGACGACAAAGGCCAGACGCCTTATGAGTATATCGCGTCTCTGTATCCCGCGCTGGAGAAGAAGCAAGTCATGGGAGCCTTAGCAAAAGCCGGCGTGACCAGCAAGCATTTTAACCAGCGCCTCGCCACCCTCTCCGGCGGCGAACAGGCAAAGGTTAAAATCTGCCAGCTGTCTTTAAAGACCTGCAACCTTTTGATACTGGACGAGCCGACAAACCACCTGGACGCGGCCGCGAAAACCGTCCTAAGGGAGGCCCTGCTGGATTATCCCGGCGGGGTGATACTGATTACCCATGAGGCGGCGTTTAGGGAGGGGATAACAGGGGAAGTGTTGGAGCTGGAGAACAGATAAAACAGCATAAATTAAAACAACCCTTCGTATAAATAATAGTACAACATTATTCAGGAGGGTAACAATGAAAAGGATAACGAGGGTTTTTACGGCGGCCGTATTGGGGTTGGCGATGATTCTGTCGGGCTGCCGGCAGGCGGGCGAGGTGGAGCGGAGCGCGTATGAGCAGATTCAAAATCAGCTCCTCACCATGTCGGGATATGAGTCCCAGGCCAGCGTCACGTACATAACGAACAAGAACCAGCACACCTATCAGACGCTGCACCAGGCCCGTATGACGGGCGAATACCGCATTGAGGTAACAGGGCCCGAGCGTGTCGCGGGGAACGTCACAATAAACGACAACAGCTCGATCGTCCAGTTTAACACAAGGGTCAAGGGGCGCATAGCCGTGCTGCCGGCGGAGGTCTCGGAACGCATGGAGCTGTTCGTCACCTCGTTTGTGAAAAATTACATAAAGTCGCAGGAAGTCACGATTACCGTGTCTGGGAGCGGCGAGAGCATGTGTACGGTTCTTGAAGCTGTCGTCCCCGGCTCTCACCCTTACCTGAGAACGGAAAAATTATGGGTGAACAACAAGACCCTCAAGCCGGTTAAGCTCTCTATTTACGATCCCGACGGCGTCGAACGGATAACGGTTGCCTTCGACACCTTCGAGTACAATGTCAATTTTGACGACAGTATTTTTAAAGTTCAGTAGGATTTATTTTTTGACAAGCGTATGTATACAAAAAAGGAAAGAAGTGAATAATATAGATATGAATGAAAAGAAAGACGTTTTTTAGCTGATACGGAGTGTGAAATAAAATGCTGATAAAACGAGGTGACATCTTTTATGCGGATTTAAGCCCGGTTATAGGCTCGGAGCAGGGAGGAGTGCGTCCTGTGCTGATAATTCAAAATGATGTAGGAAACCGTTACAGCCCCACGATCATATGCGCCGCGATAACCTCCCAGATAAACAAGGCAAAGCTCCCGACTCACATTGAAATAGATTCCCACGACTACACCCTTGTAAGGGATTCGGTGGTGCTGCTGGAGCAGGTGAGAACCGTGGACAAAAAACGCCTGAAGGAAAAAATCTGCCACCTGGACGAAACAATGATGGTAAAAGTTGATAAAGCGCTCCTTGTAAGCTTCGGCTTGGCATAACAGGACTACATAGAGGAGCGGAAAAGGAAGAAACGAGAGCCAAGAGCCCAGAAAAGTTACTTATCGAGTGACTGCCTGGGCTCTTTGATTTAGCTGAAATAAATACTCCTTCAGCCTGTCCCCCGGCGTCTCCCGATAATACGGCACGATATCATATAACAGAAACTCCCAAACATCCGGCCTGCCGTGGAAAATTGCCGTCAACGCCAATATTGCGGCGGTGAGTATGACATACCCGGCGGCAGCCCTTGCCGCAATGCGCTCCGTCTTCATCCAAATTTCCCCTAATAGTTTAAAATTACAAATATCCCAGAAACAACAAAACCGTCCCAATGATATTTAAACCGAACCCCAGCGCGAGGAGCGGAAGGGAGACGAACATCCATGTCCGCTCCGGGCCTTTGTCCTGCCGCGCCAGCCCGAAAAACAGCGCGGGCAGTATGTCGACTGTGTACCGGTTGCCGAAGTGCCAGCCGCCCATTGTTTTATGCAGGCACAATATTAACAGATGCGCCGCGAGTAATACCGGAATGAGCCGCGTAAGAATGTCCTTCCCCAGACGTTTTATCCCTATTATATATGTTATGACATAGGTTAGCACAATAGGACTAACAAGCCAGAAAGCGGTGCCGTCGAAGGCTTGGAAGGCGATTCTGCCGTTTCGCAACCCGGGAAGCCGGAACAGCCGGCCAATGTTTTGCGCTAGGTATACCGGGCTAAACTGGCCGTGAACCGCCTCGGTAAACTCCGGCAGATAGGTATGCCCGAATTCCAAAACATTTCCGAACCGCGCGTAATTCAAGCCCATATATACCATTCCCAGCCCTACGGCGGGAAGAGCCCAAATTAGCAGCCTCTTTAAATATATGATAAAGCCGGCGTCTCTTTCCGCCGCGTATAACAGGTAAAGAATTATCGGAAGATATATCCCGTTAAAGGGGCGGCAGCCCATAACGCAGCATAGAAAGAACAGGCTTAACGCCGGTTTGCGCTCGCCGTCGTCCCTCGCGGCGTAATACAACGACATCAGCGTGAACATAAAGGCGGCGTTCTGAGCGATAAACCAAACGTATCCCGTGTTTGTAAGAAAGAGGTAGTTGCCGCCTACGCAAAGGAACAGGCTGTAAAACGCGGCTTTCTCCTGGTTTTTTATATAAACCAACGCTAGTTTATAGGCGAATACCCCGGACAGGCAGGCCATAACAAGGGCGATGAAATGATCAGGATTGATGCTTATAAATGGCAGCATATTAATCAGCGCGAAGGGCAGGAGCAGTATGGAGAGAAACGGAGGAAAACTCACATAATACTTGCCGCTATACACAGCCAATTCCAAATGCTCATAATTAACACCGATATCCAGCCGCCCGTGCAACCAAGCCTCCGCCTGCAGCATAAAGGAATTATAGTTGTTCCTCATAAATGGCCACTGCCCGGTGAATGCGTATATTAACATATTAGCGAAGATTATAACGGATATGATAAGGATATAATACTTTTTATTTTTAGTCATTTTTTAGTTCCTTAGATTTGATTTATGATGTTATAATATCAAAGGGGAGCGGATAATACAACCAAAATAATCCTTCGCGGAGGCAATTATGCAAGAAACGGCAACACCGACAGAAACCGCAATACTTGCGGGCATTGACGATAAAGAATGTATCGGCCTGTACGGCGATATAAGCGAACAGCTGGACGAGCTCGCGGAGCTTGCGGCCACTGCGGGAGCAACGGTGAAGGGACGCCTCACCCAGCGGCGGGAGAATGTTCACCCGGGGCACTACCTGGGCAAGGGTAAGATAGAGGAGTTAAAAGACCTAGCGATAAGCGAATGGGCGAGCATGGTTATATGTAACGACGAGTTGAGCCCCGCCCAGCTCCGCAACCTTTCGGACATGCTAAACATGAAGGTTCTGGATCGGACGGCCTTGATTCTGGACATCTTCGCGATGCGTGCAAGGAGCGCCGAAGGCAAGGTTCAAGTGGAGATGGCCCAGCTTAAATACAGGCTTTCGCATTTGACCGGGGCAGGCAGGGCTATGTCAAGGCTGGGCGGAGGCATCGGCACCAGAGGCCCGGGTGAAACGAAGCTGGAGACGGATCGCCGTCAGATACGAGAAAAGCTGACCAGGCTCCGCAGGGAACTGGCGGAGATTAGAGACCGCAGAAGACTGCTGCGTCATAACCGTGAACGCTCCGGCATACCGGTTATTTCGCTTGTCGGGTACACTAACGCGGGGAAGTCCACATTGATGCGCCTGCTGTCCGGGGCCGATGTGTTTGTGGAGGATAAGCTCTTCGCTACGCTGGACGCCACCACAAGAAAGATAGAGCTGGGGACCGCGGAGGTGCTGTTGACCGACACTGTTGGCTTTATCCAAAAGCTCCCAGCCGATCTTGTTGAGGCTTTCAAATCCACGCTGGAGGAACTCAAGTACGCAGACATTCTGCTGCATGTCGTGGACGTGTCAAACCCGGCGCATCAGAATCATATGGGCGTGGTTTACCAAACGCTGGCAAGCCTTGAGATAGGCGGAAAACCGGTGATAACCGTATATAATAAGACGGACAAATTGGATAGGGATAACCAGGCAGTCCTGCTAGCGGATCCCAGAGCCGAGGTTTGCGTCCGCACCGCCGCTGTGAACAGAACTGGGCGCGACGAACTCCTTAACGCGATGGATACGGTGCTCCAGTCACTGCGCCGGAGCATAACCGTGCTGCTGCCCTTTAGTCAAGGATGGCTTATGGATTATGCCCATAAAAACTGCAATGTCATCAGCAGAGAGCATACCCAGGACGGGGTTTTACTGGAGCTGTACGCCGAGGGAGAGGCGCTGGGAAGATTGAGGGAGTTGATGACCTGAAATTATTCTTACACGAATTACCTTAGATTGTTCCAAACATTTGCTACGTGTGCGAGCAAAAAAGGCTTCCAGATACTACAAGAGCAGTATTTCCGCGCCACAGCCCAATAAACGTATAATAAACTGGCGGCAGCGCAACCAATGTACAAATAATCAACACAACACTTTGACGGCCAGTAAAATAAAATATGGCTATCCAGACGGCTCATAATCCCTAAACTAATTTTTATTTTCTCTCTGTGCCTCTGTGCCTCCGTGTGAGAAAAAAACATCCGGCTTGCAGGAGAGTCCCGTGTGCCGCTGTTTTTAGTCTCTTCCATGTGATTTTTATTATTTCACACAGAGGCACAGAGACACGGAGGAAAAGAGGTTAGGAGAAGAACTTAGCATATTTAGCTGTTATGAGGCAATTGGATAGTCATTAAATAAAATATCCAACCTATAAAATATTAATGTCAACAACTTAATCCCCACGCTCTGGGAGCGCCACGGTGAACGAAAATAACGTTGTGGTCACAGAGCGTGGATTTTTGTACAGATAACAGCTATAATCACCCTAACGGCATCAGCTCGGTTTTTCTTTGGGCTACGAGCTCGAAACTTAATCAGGGAAAGGCCCCCGCATCGCACCGCGGATTGTTCCATGCCTTAGGGCGAAAGGACGC
>JAISVU010000332.1 GCA_031271375.1 Clostridiales bacterium
GTTGACGATCTCTATCCGTTCAAAATCTCCGCTGCCGATTATATCGCCGAACTCCTCAGAAACGCTGACCAGTACGGTTGAGCGGGCGGGCTGATTTGGCACATAAGAGTTACTGCCGCCGCTGAACTCGCGTTCATTGAATACGACATATGTACCCGAAACACCGCTGCGGGCATTAAGGTTGAGCCGCCCTCCGTCTTTCACAAGCTCGTAATTCTCCGAATCTGCTTCAATCACGGTTTCAAAGTTTCCCATAGCTTGCCCGATTATGAAGTCTTCTCCCCGGACAAGCTCCCTGCTGACGCCCGAGGCGTCCGTCAACGTAATCTCCGACCGGATAAACTCGTTCACGCGTCCCGGATAACCGACAAAGTAGCTGCCGCCCGCGTAAGGCTCGATGTCCCATTCATCCAGGCGATCACTGAGCCACTCCGCCGCTAAATCGTTCCCCGGGGTTCCGGGAAGCCTGCCCGCGAACTCCTCCGAGCAGAGGTTTTCCAGATAGGACGCGATTTTATCCTGGGCGGACAGGGAAGAGGGAAAGGGACGCATACTTACGCATCCGGTCAAGAGGACGCAGATAAGCGCCGATAACAAGAGCTTTTTCATGTTTATAAATCCTTTCGAATTATTTAAAACAGCTCCTACTTCAAATACTCAAAGCCGAGACGCTGGACGAAGCCCAGGAAGCTATCAAGTTTCTATGCACTAAAGAAGATATCGCTGAGGCGGAAAAAATCATTGCGAGGAAAATGCAGGGTTAAAAGTCATATTTCCCTGTAATCTTTAGCGCTCATATCGTTGACTTCCTTCCTGTACTGCACCAGCAGGCCGTTCTCCCGCGTGGGATGCACCCGGTTTGTGAGGAATACTGTATACTGCCCGGTCTCGCAGTCAACCCACACCGAAGTCCCGGTATAGCCCGTATGCCCGTAAGAGCCGTCGGGGAAGACATTCCCTGCGGAGGACGGCAGCCCGGCCTTAACCACAAAGCCCAGGCCCCGTCCTTCCTCAAGTCCCGGGGTGTGGTTGCGCATGGCTTCATTAAACAGGTCGCGGTTAATGAACTCCCTTCCGTTATGCGCACCTCTGTTCGCCAGCATAACCGCGTACACGGCGCAGTCTGATATTGTGGAGAACAGCCCGGCGTTACCGCTGACCCCGCCCAGGAACCAGGCGTTCTCGTCATGCACGATCCCTTTTTTGTAAGCGTTAATCTCAACGCTGAACTCGGTGGATGCCGCGTTATCCTTGTCTGCCGGGTTATATCCGGTATCGTTCATCCCCAATGGGTTGAACACCATCTCCCGCGCCAGGATATCCAGGCTTTTTCCCCCGATGAACTCGCAAATCTTGCCCAGCAGGATATAGCCGAGGCAGCTGTATGTAACACCCGTTCCGGGGGCGTAAAGCAGACCCAGCCCCAGAATCTCCGCTGTTACAGCATCCGGGGTGCGGCAGCGCTTCCATAGCTCCTCATGGGCGGGCAGGCCGCTGGTGTGGGTCATTAGATGCCAGACGGTAATCCCGCCCTTATCCGGCGGGCAGTCGAAAAAGCGTGTAAGAGGGTAGCTCAGGTTAAGCCTGCCGTCTTGAAGCATCAGCAGCGCAACCATAGTCGTAGACATTATCTTCGTCATAGACGCAACGTCGAATAATGTGTCTTCAAGCATGGGTTCTCTTGATGGAAAATAAGAGCGGAACCCGCAGTGCATACGGAACAGCTCGCCCCCGGCATCGCCTGAGGATAAAGCGGCTCCGGGGTATACGCCTGTTTCCTGGCCCTTGATTACGGCTTCACGGGTTCTATTGAAATCCCGCATATAGTACCATCCTTTACTTAATATTTCGTAAAACCGCCTTTATCAGTTCCCATGTCCTTCCGAAGGACTTGATATCCAGCCGTTCCTTAGGGGAGTGGTAGTCATACATGTCCGGCCCGAAGGCTACCATGTCTAAGCCGGGCCTCTTCTCGGCGAACAGGCCGCATTCAAGCCCCCCGTGGACGGCCAGGAACTGCGGTTCCTTCCCGAAGAGTTCTTTATATGTTTCGGCGCATATATCACGTATGGCGGACTTTTGGTTATACTTCCAGGCCGGATAATCGCTGCCCGTGCTGAACGCGGCCCCGGTTTGAGCCGCGATAGCCCTAAGGGTCTGTATAACCTCGGCTTTGCGGCTTGCGACAGAGCTGCGGACAGAAGCGAAAAAGGTCACGCTTCCCGCCTGATCGTCGGTTCTTACAACCCCGATGCTCACGGATGTCTCAACGAATTCGGGCAGTGCCTGCTCCATGTGCATTACGCCGCTAGGCAGCATAACCAGCGTTTCAATGATAGTTCTGGAACATTCGGCGTTAAACGCTTTTCTTTGTTTATCTTTGTGCGCTTTGTGGATAAAAACCAATCCCGGATCACTGATGGCATGTTCGGAGCGGATTTCTTCCGCCAGCATTAACAGTTTTTCTTGAAAAACCGTTTCATATGCCGCAGATACCGAGACCAGCGCCGACGCGTCTCTGGGTATGGCGTTTTCCTTCTCGCCGCCCTCGATAGATATTATCTGCGGGTTATAATCAATTAACCCGTAAAGCAGCCGGCCCAGAATTTTATTGGCGTTGCCGCGCTCTTTCTTTATATCTCCTCCTGAATGCCCTCCCTGAAGCCCCGCAACGGTTATCTCATAAATCGCGTCAGTCTCAGTCACAAGTCCGGTCTCGCCCTTTAACGTCAGCGTGCATCTCGCGCCTCCGGCGCAGCCGCCCACGAAAATACCGTCTCCCCCGGCGTCCAGGTTAATCAGCATATCGCCTTCAAGATAAGCGGGATCCAGGGCGGCGGCTCCCAGAAGCCCTATCTCCTCGCCAGTCGTGATGATTACGGTGAGCGGCGGATGCGGGATATCGTCCGCGGCAAGGAGCGCTATTCCATAAGCCACCGCAACGCCGTCGTCCGCGCCCAGCGTCGTTCCGCTGGCACGGATATATTCCCCGTCGACGACGATGTTCAAGCCGTCCTTCGTAAAATCATGGTCTATCCCCTTGTCCTTCTCGCACACCATGTCGATATGCCCCTGGATGATAACGCGGGGGGCGTTCTCGAAGCCGGGCGTCGCCGGTTTCCTTATCACCACGTTAAAAGCCTCGTCCTGCCAGGCTTCCAGCCCTCTTTCGCGGGCGAAGCCCATTACGTAATCGCTGGACGCTTTTTCGTTGCCGGAACCTCTGGGAATCCCGCTCAACTCAAGAAAATACTTGAACGGCGCTTTTGGTTCCAAGTCTGTCAGTTTCATGTTCATCCTCCTCATTGTGTTATCGTCTATTCTTCCCTTAACCTTATTGCGCGGGCCGCTTTGCGGCGGTTTGTGTCGGACATATCAGCATAATGCTTGCGGGTGGTTTCCACGCTTTTATGCCCCAGCACGTCGGCGACCAGGTAAATGTCCTCGGTTTCGCGGTAGAGGTTGGTGCCAAAGGTCGAACGCAGTTTGTGGGGCGTGATATTCTTATATGACGTGACAAGTGACGCGTATTTTTTCACTATCTTCTGAACTGACCGCACATCCAGGCGGCGGCGCTGCATGGAAAGAAACAGGGCCTTCTCATGTCCGGCGACGGCATGTATTTCCTCCCTTGTCTCCATATATTTATCCAGAGCCTCCTCCACCTCGTCGCCGAAATAGACCAGCGCGTCGCCCCCGCCCTTTCGTGTGATATATATGCCGCCGTTTTCAAAATCCAGATGGGCTATGTCGATCCCGACGCATTCGGAGACGCGGATGCCCGTGCCAAGCAGCAGCGTAACAATCGCGAGATCCCGAACCTTTGTATATTCGTGATAGCTTTTCTGCCTATCCGAAAGGCCCTCGCCGCTTTCCACGGTGTCCAGCAGTTTTGCCATTTCGTTATACTCAAGGCGCACGATGCCCTTGTCCCGGACCTTTGGATACTCTAGCACGTCGGCGGGGTTTTTCGCGATGCGGTCCCGCTTTTGAAAAAACCGGTACATCGAGCGTATCGCCGAAAGCTTACGCGACTTGCCTACCTCATGGTTGCGGTAAATCACCGCGTCCCCACCCTCGCCTTTAATGTAATAATCCAGATATGACTTGAACTCCTCCAAATCGGCCTTCGTTACCTTTTCCATATCGGCCAGGGTTATATCCGCTACCTCCTTGTCAAAACCCCTTACTTCTTTTACGAGGAAGTTAAGAAATATCTTGATATCAATGGCGTAACCGAGGCGTGTCCTGGCGGTGGTGTTATCCGCGACGCCGTTGAAGAAGTCGCGCAGAAAGCCCGGCAGCTCCCTTAACAGCTCCCGCAGGCGCAGGGTTTGCTTTTCGGATATTTCGTTGAAGTAGGCGTTTGGCATGTTAGTCCTTAATAAAAACGGTTAATATTCAAGTTAGTTGTGAAGCTCCTGGACGACAGGTACAAAAATAGCCGCTCCTGAATTAGCGTTCCGGATATAGCGGCTATTTTTAATTAGTGCGCTAGCCCAACCGTCTAAATGCGGCTGTGCGACCACCGGGGAACGATTCACACTCGTCTCCCCGTTTATCTTACCCTAATTATACACCGCATATCAAATTATTGCAAGGTTTAATTTTTCCACAAGTCCGACCGCTTTATCGAGCTGAAAACCTTGTCCTGCAAGTCTTTATAGACCCCGGTCTGCGTTTTTATATAAGCCTTTATTTCCTCGCGCTTCGTATTCTTGTCCGCGGGGCAGGCATTCTTAATAACGGGGAGATTAAGCGACGCGGCGCAGGAGATTGCCTCCTTCTCCGTAACGTAGATAAAGGGGCGTATGGCGCTGAGGCCCGTGCGGTCCAGGTATGTTACCGGGGTGAAGGTATGTATCCTGCCTTCAAAGATCAGGCTCATAAAGAAGGTCTCCACCACGTCGTCCCGGTTATGGCCCAGGGCCGTCTTGTTGCAGCCCAGTTCCAGCGCGCGGGTGTTTAGAGCGCCCTTACGCATCTTTGAGCAGAGAGAGCAGGGGGTTTCCTCGGCCCTGATATCGAACACGATCTTTCCGATATCTGTCTTGGCGATAGAAAGATCGACGCCGATCCGCTCGCAATATGCTGCCAGCGGGGTAAAATCCATATCGAAGCCCAGCGAGACCGTGACGGCGCTTACGTCATATTTTTTCGGGTAAAAACGCCTCATCGCCGCAAGGGCCGTAAGCATCGCGAGGCTGTCCTTCCCTCCGGAGAGCCCCACCGCGATACGGTCGCCTTCTTCAATCATCGTATAATCGTCCGCCGCTTTACGGACGCGGCTCATCAGCTGCTGCAGATTCATCAGGCATACGCCAGCATCTTTGTAAGATTTTCAACAGCCTCGGCCTCGGCGGCGCCAATACCGGTTATCGTCACCTCCTGGCCTTCGAAGATAGCCATAGCGACAAGGCCCATCATTGACTTGCAGTTAAACTCCCTGTCGCCTTGCCTGATTGTGAGCCTGCACTGGTATTTATTCGCGTTCTGCACCAAGAGAGCCGCCGCTCTGGCCTCCAGGTTTATCGCCATCTTGAATGTGCGTGAAGTCATAGTTCTCCTCCTTAATGTTAAGGGCTATCTCATGTATCCTCCGCAGGCGGTGGTTCACCCCGGATTTGCCGATGGGCGGCGACATCATTCCGCCCAGTTCTTTCAGGCTTATTTCCGGGTATTCAAGCCTCGCTGTAATTATATCGGCAAGGGACGCCGGAAGCGCCCCAATCCCCACCGTCCGCCGTATCACATTTATGTCTTCGGTCTGTTTTACCGCCGCCGATATGGCCTTATCCATATTAGCCGAATCGCAGTTCACATTCCTGTTGATTTTGTTTTCAACATCCTTACGGATCCTTGCGTTCTCAAACCGCATCAGCGCCCCGTGAGCGCCGGTGATGTTAAGTATATCCGATATCTGCTCCGCGTCTTTGAAATATACCGCTGAACCGTTGCGGCTCTTGCGCGTCACGCTTCGCGGCGTAAGGCCGAAATTTGACCAGAGCTTCTTCAATTCTTCCGCGTAGACCGCGTCCCCCGCGATGAACTCGCAATGATAAACGCTCTCAGGGTCTCCGATATATCCGCAGGCTAGGAACGTTCCCGCCAGGTACGCCTTGCGGCAGCAGTCCCCCCTTATAACCAGCGAGCTTATGCGTCGGCTAAACAGCAGTTCGTCGTCCCATAATCCCGACGCTTTGAGCGCTATCAACGCATCCTCGGGCTTGTCCGCCGTAAGGATGTAAGACATGCCGCCCGGAATTGCCCGGGCTTCAAGCCGAACCGAGGCGTTAAAGTCTTCCTTCAATATGCGATAAAAGCGCCTCGCGAGCCATAGGTTCTCTGTTTTAAGGCTAAGGCGCGGGCCTTCCGTCACCTTCACCGCCCCGTTTATTATCGCGGAAAGCATTGCGATTCTGCAATGCCTTGCTCCAAGCGGCTGATCATATATCTCTTTTTTTACGTCGGATGAGAATGACATTGTGCGGCCTGCCTTACATATTGCTTATATCTCTATGACTGATATACGCGCTGTACCCCTGGCTCCGTAAATATTCGCCCAAGCTGTTTGCCAGCGTAACGGAGCGGTGTTTGCCACCCGTGCAGCCCACGCATATGACCAGGCGGGTTTTACCCTCAATTATATAATGGGGCATCAGCAGATCCAATATATCACAGGTTTTATCTATAAAACTCCGAGAGGCGGGGAAGGAAAGCACATAATCCCGCACCGGCGGGTCGTTGCCCGAGAGGAACTTGAGTTCTTCCACATAAAAGGGGTTGGGCAGGAATCGCACGTCCAGAACCATGTCGGCGTCCATTGGAAGCCCATGCTTGAACCCAAAGGATATTACATGGACAATAATCCCTGCGAACGCCTTGCCGGAGAGAAAGATGCTGTTTATCTCGGCTTTAAGCTCCCGCGCAAGCATACTGCTTGTGTCGATAACATAGGTGGCTTGCTCCCTTACGCTGCGGGTCATCTTCCGTTCGGCCAGAATGCCTTCCATCAGGCTCCCCGACCGGGCCAGCGGGTGGCTGCGCCGGGTTTCCTTATAACGCCTGTGCAGCGTCTCGTCGCCGCAGTCCAGGTACAGCACGCTTACCGCGCAGTCTTCGAAAGCGCGCAGCTCGTCTATCGCCGGCAGAAGGTCGCCGAAGAGCTTCCCGCCCCGTATGTCAATGCCCAGGGCCAGTCTGTCGTTCCCGTCCTCCGCGCCGAAGCAGGTCTCCACAAATCGCGCTAGAAGGGAGGGCGGAAGGTTGTCCGCGCAATAAAACCCGATGTCCTCAAGGAATTTAAGCACGGTGGTCTTGCCCGCCCCGGACATGCCCGTTACGATTACTATGCTCTTGGAGTTAAGCAATATGCCGCCTCCTTACACTATAACAATCTCCAGCTCCAGCATTACGCCTGTCTTTTCAAAGACGGTTTCCCGGACGATGGCGATCAGTTCCGTGATATCCGCCGCAGTGGCTCCGCCTGTATTAATTATAAACCCCGAATGCTTCCGCGATACCTCAGCTCCGCCGACGCGCCGCCCTTTGAGGCCGCAGTCCTCTATGAGCTTTGCCGCGAAGACATTTGGGGCGGGACGCTTAAAAACGCTCCCTGCGCTGGGGAAACCGAGGGGCTGGCTGGCATTTCGTTTTTCAAGAATTTCATCCATACGGGCTTTTATCGCTTCGGGGTCGTCCTCAGTAAAGTTCAGCTCCGCCGACAGCGCGGTATAAGGCCTGTCCGCCAGGACGCTGTGTCTGTAACTAAAATCCATCGCGGAGCTGCCAATGGTCTTAACCGAGCCGTCCTGTATCAATATCCTCGCGGAATGGAACACATGGGATATTTCGCCTCCGTGAGCCCCGGCGTTCATGCGCAAGGCCCCGCCGAGGGAGCCGGGTATGCCGCAGGCGAACTCAAACCCCGCCAAGCCTTTCTTCCGCGCGAAATCCGCGATATGCTTGAGCAGCGCTCCCGCACCGGCCTTTATACGCAGCGGATTATCCGGCGCGAGCGATATATCGTTAAGCTTCTCAGTCGATATAACCGCAACATCGGATTCCCCGTCAGGGAACAGCGTGTTTGAACCCTTTCCCAGAATAAAATACTTAACGCCCGCTTCTTTGCATATCGCAATGGCCTCCAGCAGCTCCGATTCGTTGGCCGGTCTTGCGTATACGGCGGCCTTGCCGCCAGCCATAAAGGTCGTGTGCCTGCTCATAGGCTCGCCGGCCCAGCAGGAGCCGGCCCCCAGCTTTTGTACCAGCGCGTCCAAAACGCCGTTCATCGGATCACCCGCCTAATCAACGGTTGCCAGACTTTCCAGCTTGGCATGATATATGTTATCTTCTATCTTCGCGCTGAATACCTCGGGCGCGTTATATCCCATCTTCTTCAATCTATGATTAATCGCGGCGGATTCGCATATTATCGCCACGTTGCGTCCCGGACGCACGGGTATATTATAACACACAACCTGGTTTCCGAGATATTCCTTATATTCGGCGCCGGTACCCAGCCGGTCATAATTCTTATTATCGTCCCAGGCTTCCAGGTTAAGCACCAGGTCTACGTTCTGGGTCGTCTTGAGCGACGCGACGCCGAACATCTGGCGCACATCCACGATGCCTATTCCGCGTATTTCAATAAAATATTGCAGCACTGCGGGGCAGCTGCCTACCAGCGTAGTGTTTGAGACCTTTTTTATCTCCACAAGGTCGTCCGCCACAAGGCGGTGTCCGCGGCG
>JAISVU010000396.1 GCA_031271375.1 Clostridiales bacterium
GGTATCTTCGGTGAGCAGTACATAATGGACGAGAACGACGAGATCGTCGGGGAGCACAAGCCACTCTTGCTGACAGCCACAAAATATGGAATAACGGAAATCGTAAACCGGGCGAAGGAGCTGGGCGGCGTCGCATATCCCGCGCATATTGACAGGGATATCAACGGTATCCTGTCTACCCTGGGCTTTATACCGCCCGAGCTGGACATAGACAATGTGGAGATATCCGTCCGCGCCAATGAAGACTTCACGATGAGGGACGACTTGAAAAAATACCGGCATTTAAGGGCCTCGGACGCCCACCGCCTGGAAGAAATAGGCGTTAATCCCTGCCGTATTCATGCGGACGAGCCGACGGCGGCGGGAATTATCCGGGCATTGAGAAAGACGCCCGCAATATCTCATATATGAAATACGCCGTAATATCCGACATCCACGGGAATTATCCGGCGCTTGAGGCCTGTCTCAAGGACGCCCGGGGGTTGGGCGTATCCCGTTTTCTTTATCTTGGGGACTATTTTCTTGACATTCCCTATCCCAATGAAGCAACGGAGACCGTGCGGGAGACTGCTTATGCGGCGGTGCGGGGCAATAAAGAGGATTATCTGCGGGAGATGAACTGGGACAGGCGTACATGGACGTTTGATCAGTTCAATTCCCTGTACTGGAACTGTGAACAAATAAAGCAAGAGAACGCGGACTATCTAATCAGTCTGCCGTTTGCGAAAACTATCAAGGACGATCATATTTATATGGCGCATATGGCGTCCGATCTGTTTGAAGACGCTTCCGCCGTCCGGTTCGGCAGCGGCGGCTATTACTTTAGGATGAAGGAAAAACCCTTTAGTCACGCCGAGTTTTTACAACATATAGATGAAACCATATCAACCAATAAACCCTTTAACATTAAACTCGAACTTATGCCCGACGGGGCCTATTTATTCGGCCATACCCATATCCAGTGGCATTGGAGCGGGTTCGGGAAGCTCATACTGAATCCCGGTTCCTGCGGCCTTTCCCTTAATTTCGACAACAGAGCCGCTTACAGTATAATCGAGTATACCGGCGGCGCATGGAATGTGGATGAGCGGCGCGTGGAGTATGATGCAGAAGGAACGGCTCGGGTTCTTCGTGAATCCGGCCTTTATAAAGCCGCGCCCGGTTTCAGCGGCGTTATACTGGAGCAAATAGAAAGCGCCGAGGAACGGGTCAGCTTCCTTATAAAAACGGCGGAGACAGAAGCGTTTAAACGCGGCGAAAGCGGGCAGCCGTTCAGCAACGCGGTGTGGCGGGAAGCCTGCAGAAGGTACATGAGAGGGCCGATAACACAGAGACGACAACCCTGACAGTTACTTTTAGAAAAATTTGCTTTTTACGCCGGGATATGATATCTTTATATCAAATTGGATTGGAGGCAGCCTCCATGTATAAACGCGTTATAATCAAACTCAGCGGCGAGGCTTTAGCGGGCTCGCAGGATTTTGGCTTCGACGACGCGGTAATAGATAAGATAATCGGTCAGATTGCTTTGGTTATGGGCCGGGGAGTTCAGGTGGCGCTGGTTGTGGGCGGCGGTAACTTCTGGCGCGGGCGCGGCGCGGGGCCGGAAATGGACAGGGTCAAGGCCGACCAGATCGGCATGATGGCCACTGTGATGAACGCGATCTATCTTACCGAACGGTTTCGGATAAAAGGCATACACTCGGTAGTTATGACGCCGGCGATAATCGGGGTTATAACCGAGCAGTTCTCGAAAGACAAGGCCCTGGAGTATATGGAAAAGGGTTCGGTCATCATATTTGCCTGCGGCACCGGGCATCCGTTCTTCTCAACGGATACGATCGCCGCAATACGCGGGGCCGAGCTTAACGCCGACGCGCTGCTCTTCGCGAAGAACATAGACGGGGTATACGACTCCGACCCCATCAAGAATATGAAGGCCCGCAAGCTGGACAGAATCACATATAAAGAGATTATGATAAATGATCTCAAGGTCATCGACCTCGCCGTCTGCGGCATCTGCGTCGAGCTGGGAATGACCAGCGTCGTCTTCGGCCTGGATGAACCCGGCGGCTTAATCTCGGCCGTAAGCGGCGTGGACGAGGAGATTTTCAGGATTGGAACCAAGCTGACGGTAGATTAATATTCATAAACAAAAGGAGAATCATCATGGCTGACAAAACGGAACCCTTTGAGGAAAAGATGGTAAAATCCATCAAGAACCTGGAAAACGAGCTGTCAACTATCCGCGTCGGCAGGGCCAACCCCCATGTCCTGGACAAGCTGACTGTGGACTATCACGGCACCGTCACCCCGCTTACCCATGTGGGCAACATCAGCGTGCCGGAGGCCCGGCTGCTGCAGATAACGCCCTGGGAACCGGCGATGCTCAAGGTTATTGAAAAGGCGATCCAGGCCTCGGACCTCGGCATCAACCCCACCAACGACGGAAAGGTCGTAAGGCTTGTGTTCCCCGAGCTGACGGAGGAGCGGCGCAAGCAGCTGGGCAAGGATGTAAAGAAGATGGGCGACGACTGTAAGGTGGCCATCCGCAACATCCGCCGCGACGCCGTGGACAGCTTCAAAAAGCAGGAGAAGAAGTCCGAGATTACCGAAGACGAGCTGAAAAAGCTGGAAGACACAATCCAGAAGCTCACCGACAAAAAAACCGAAGAGATTGACAAGGTCGTCGAGGCCAAGACAAAGGAAATCATGTCCCTGTGAATCTGCCCGATCATATAGCGATTATTATGGACGGAAACGGGCGCTGGGCCAATAAACGGTTTCTGTCTAAAAACGCGGGGCATAAAGCGGGGGCCGAGGCGCTGCGGAAACTGAGCGAGCGCATGAACGGCCAGTTCAAATATTTGACGGTTTACGCGTTTTCAACGGAAAACTGGAGCAGGCCGCAGGACGAGGTATCGGGGCTGATGTCGCTCCTGGGGGATTACATCCAGCAGTATATCGACGATTCCAAAAAGAACAACATGCGTATGAACGTCATAGGCGACCTGTCGCGGCTGGAAGCGCGCCTGAGAGAGAAAATACTGTATTTGACGGAACTGACCAAGAACCACCCCGGCATGTGCGTCAGCATAGCGATAAATTACGGCGGAAGGGACGAGATTATCCGCGCCGTAAAACGCGCCTGCGCCGATGTGTTAAGCGGTACGCTTTCGCCGGAGGCGATAAACCAGCAGAGTTTCTCATCGTATTTAGATACGGACGGGATACCGGATCCCGATCTGATTATACGCACGAGCGGGGAGATGCGCCTCTCCAACTTCCTTACCTGGCAGAGCGCCTACGCAGAGCTGTATAACTGCCCAAAACTATGGCCGGATTTTACTTATGACGATTTAATAGAGGCGGTAAATATTTATATGGGCAGGGAGAGACGGTTTGGGAAAAGATAGCTGATAATTGGAAGTGTGTTCAATTTGCTAAAGAAGATAATTAAGAACGGTGATTTTCTGCGGGTTGTGACAAGCCTCGCCGGGCTGCCTATTCTGTGGCTTTTCCTGTATCTTGGGAACTGGCCGCTCAAGGCCGCCCTGTTTGCGCTGGCCGCGACCGGCATGTACGAGTTTTACAAGGCGCTGTCGGGTAAACACAAGACCGTACACTTTTTAGGCTATATCTTCGCGGGGCTGCATTACGCGCTGCTGGACTATCAAGCGCAGAATAACGCCAATGTGTTCACTATTATCATTATGTCGTTTACATTGGCGGTCTGCGTCGCCGTTGTAATCTTTCACAGTAAAATTAACGTATGGGACGCGGCGGTGACGTATTTCGGCTTTTGCTATGTCGCCGTGCTGCTTTCCACCGTATATCTTACCAACGAACGCTACGGCTACCTGCTGGTGGCCGTGGCTTTTATATCCGCCTGGGGCTGCGACACCGGGGCTTATGTGGTGGGCAGAACCCTGGGAAGGTCGGGGAAGCATAAGCTGATCCCTAGCCTAAGCCCCAAGAAAACCGTTGAAGGCGCGATAGGCGGGACGGTTACGGCGGGGCTCCTTACGGGAGTCCTGGGGCTAATCGTAAGCCGAACGAACACAGACGGCGGCGGTATCCTGTTATTTGTTCTGCTGGGTATGATATGCGCCGTCTTCGCGCAGCTGGGGGATCTGTTCGCCTCGGCGGTGAAGCGCCATACGGGGATCAAGGACTTCGGCTCCATCCTGCCCGGGCACGGCGGGATTTTGGACCGCTTCGACAGCGTGTTCTTTACCGCGCCGATGTTATACGTGCTGGCGTTAATTATAATCAAGTGATGGTTAAAAGGGTCAGCGTCCTGGGCTCAACGGGTTCTATCGGCGTTCAAGCCCTTGAAACGCTTTCATGGACGCCGGAAATCCGCGTCGCGGCTCTGGCCTGCAAGAGCGATATCGACGCGCTGGAGCGGCAGATCATAGCATGGGAGCCGGACATTGCCGCGGTCGAGGACGCAGATAAGGCCCTGGAGCTGAAGCATAGGCTGAAGGGCGCAAAAACCGAAATACTCGCGGGCGGCAAGGCCGTTGCCGACGCGGCGGGATATGGGCAAACGGATTTAGTAATCAACGCCATTGTCGGCGCCGCGGGGCTTCGGTCTACGGTTGAGGCTATCAAGGCGGGGAAGATTCTCGCTTTGGCGAATAAAGAATCGCTGGTGACGGCGGGGGCGTATGTTATGGGGCTGGCGCGGGAGAAAGGCGTCGCCGTGCTGCCCGTGGACAGCGAGCATTCCGCCGTTCTCCAGTGCCTGCGGGGCAACGAGGGGAAC
>JAISVU010000010.1 GCA_031271375.1 Clostridiales bacterium
AGTTCAAAGAACTGGAACGCCAGCGTCATTACGCGGCGCATAACAGGGCTTCCGCTCTTGACCATGCCAGGCGCGAAGGCGCGGAAATGGAACGCGAGAAATGGCGGGATGTAGTCGCGGATAAAGACGCGATTCTCGCAGATATAGAATTGGCCCTGGCGGATAAAGATGCGGCCCTGGCGGACAAAGATGCGATAATAGCGGAGCTTAGAGCACAGTTCTCAAACCAAAACGCTAAACTTTAAATTCTTATGAAAACCATCGGCCTGTACGTAAACAGTCAAAGAGACGGGAATTATGCCCGGGCCTCCCGGGTCGCGGGCTTTTTGCGTTCAAAGGGCATAGAAGCGAGGCTATGCGGCGACCTCATAGCGCTGGAGCGTTTTGATGCGCTGGCGGCGGCCGCCGTAAAAGAAACGGATTGCCTGGTGGCGCTAGGCGGCGACGGGACGCTCTTGAAAGCCGCGAAAGCGGCGGCGGTCTGCGGAACGCCTGTCCTGGGGCTTAACCTGGGGCGTCTTGGATATTTAACGGATGCCCCGGCCCAGGCCTTTGAGGCCCCGCTGGAGCGGCTGCTCTCCGGGTTATATATGCCGGAAAAACGCCTTATGCTTGAGGCGGCATGGGAGGGCGGCAGCGATTTAGCCTTGAACGATGTCTTTGTGGGCCGTTCCGGGCCGCCCAAGCTCTTAACCCTCAAGGTTGAGATAAACGGAGAGCATATGGATACCTACCAGGCCGACGGCGTCCTCGTAGCGACGCCCACCGGCTCCACCGCGTACAATCTCTCGGCGGGAGGGCCTGTAATCAAACCGGACGCGGAAATTTTGGCTATTACGCCGGTCTGCCCTCACGCGCTTCATGCTAGGGGCGCTGTTATATCTGCGGCGGACGAGGTATCGGTTTCCGTTCTGTCACAGGCCGGGGGAGAGCTGTTTATGGACGGGGAACCGGCGGCGAAGCTGCCGCAGGGAGAACGGGTAATCATTAAACGCTCTATCTATAACACAACAATTATAAAGACGACGGACAGTACGTTTTATGATATCCTGCGTCAGAAAATGATGTAGCGCGACAACATATGAGGGGGCGGAACACGGATAAATAAACTGATAAATTTAATCGGCTCTCAAATGGATATGGGGGCCAGCAAACGCGGGGTAAATCTGGGGCCGTTAGCCGTTCGGTATACAGGATTAATAGAGAATTTAACCGAAATGGGTTTTAAAGTCCGGGACAAAGGAGACATAATCCCCCGCGCATTGCCCGACACTTACCCTGGATTGAAGAACCTGAACGCTATTAACGAAGCAAATAAAAAGCTATATGCGTTAGTCGGGAAATCTCTGGCCGAAGGCGCGTTCCCTGTATTATTGGGCGGGGATCACAGTATATCGGCGGGGTCTATACCGGCGATGCAGAAGCATTTTGGCAATATTGGCGTGATTTGGATTGACGCCCACGGGGATTTTAACAACGCCGAATCAAGCCATAGCGGCAACCTCCACGGTATGTCCCTGTCGGCGGTATGCGGCTTCGGGCCGGAAGAAATGCTTTCTTTAATTAGTGGCCCGCAATTTGTTGACCCAAAGAAAACGGTTCTTGTCGGGGGGCGTGATTTTGATAAGGAAGAACGCGTCAGGTTAAAAGATTCAGGCGCGACGGTGTTCAGCATATCGGATATTGACCGGTACGGCATGTCCGAAATAATACGCCGCGCTATTGATATCGCAAGTAACGGAACCGCTGGTATACACCTGAGCTTCGATATGGACGCTGTCTCCCCGGAGGGCGCCCCCGGCGTAGGAACGCCGGTTTATAGCGGGCTTACCCTCAGGGAGGCTTTTCTTGCCGCCGAATTGCTGCACGAGAGCGATAAACTCCTGAGCGTCGAGATGGTTGAGATAAACGCAATCATCGACCAGAGCAATAAGACGGCTGTTCTGGCGGCGGAATTGATCCTGTCGTGTCTGGGGAAGACGGTATATTAAATTACAGCTCTTTGAGCCAGTATCCATTATACCCATTCCCCGGGCTGTTCTTGAAGGAATGGAACCCGAGGCGCATGAATCCTCCCCTGTCCTCAGGGTCATTGGCGTCGGGCACTCCCAGCACATACGGCTTGGCGGAACCCGGCGGCGTCTTGCTTACAATATAGTGCCCATGCTTATAATAAGCCGCCGCAAGTACGGTGTTCTGTTCATAATCGGTAAAATCCAGCGGCAGCAGCGCCAGTTCGCGCTGACTGATACGCGCCCAGCTCTGCGTCCTGCCTTCGCCCTCGAAAGGCGCGACGGCCGCGCTTTGGGCAAAAACGGCGTCGATACCTTCCGGCTCGTTCGCACGCGCGCGGAGGTTGTCGTCGGCGTTTTTTTGCGGTTCCGGCGCCATGTCCGAGCCCGTTATCTCCGCAAGCTCATTCAGCTCGCCGTCAAAACGCTGTACAATCGTTTGAAAGGCCAGGTGCGGGTCTTCCCAGGCCGGTTCCGCGTTCTGGCTCTGCTTATCTACCGGGTCGCAGTCGAGAGGCTGCCCGAACATAGGATGCGGACGGTACAAGGGAGGTGGCCTGAAGCCGGGCTGGCGGTCGTCGCAGGGCTCCTGTGCGGGAACCGGCTCGCAGTAGGGATCGGGAATCGGTTTACGGAAAGGCTCCTGTATCGGCGGCGTTTTCGGCACAGGCTTAGGCTCGTCGCAGGGTTCCGGCATTGGCGGGGCTTTGGGCTTAGGTTCTTCGCAGGGCTCCGGCGTTGGCGGGGCTTTGGGTTCCGACTCGGGCGGCGGCGGCGCGGGCGGGATATTGGGGTCGGGTTCCGGGCCCCAGGCGGGCACTAACGGCGGCGCTTCCTCGAATACAGGCGGCGGTGGCGGCGGCACTTCGCGGCGGCGGCGTTCTTCCGCCGCGGTAACGGATTCAGTGGCTTTGTATGTCACCCCTCTGCGCCATCCCGTTGCTATGGGGCCTTCTTTGCCTCCCGAGAGAGGCGCGTCCATCTGGGGATTATTCACAATAACCGCGACGCCGTCATAGTCTTCGATGGGACAGCCCTTCCCGCCCGGATTATCCGCGTCGAATTCAAAACGTTCTTCAGCGCGGAGCCTCGGGCTGCTCTCGATTGTTCCGAGGCAGCAGGCGGTCGCTTTCTCGCCGGACTTAACTATATAGACATCGTAAGTCACTTGGGGCTTCAAATCCTGGACGTAGACGCTGGCTTTGCCTGTTCCGCCCCTGGCCTCAACGACGCAGCGCCCCTGCGGCTGGCGCCCGGCGGAATATCCCCGCGAATCCTCCTTCAACGCGAAAAAGGCCCTGTAATAGCTTCTGGACATATGTGTCCCTCCCCTTTATCATTGAACATAAAATCTCTTGATTTTACAACATATATATGATAGAATTACACATTATATGTGATATCTGAGGTGAGCTTATGGGGGATGTTTTTAAAGAACAAATGATTAAAAAGGCGCCTTCGCGGAAGGATACCCTAATAAAAGCCGCGTTGATTGCCGCGGCTTTTTTGTTAGCCGCGGCGGCGATGTTGTTTCTGCCGACTTTCATGCCCATTGTGGCGATCGCGGCGGTGTTCGGGGTGTACTACGCCTTTTCGATGCTGAACAAGGAATTCGAGTATATCTTTACCAGCGGCGAGCTGGATATTGACTGCATATACGGAAAATCCCGCCGGAAGCGGAAGTTCAGCTGCGATATTAAAGAGGCGATACTGATGACACACGCCTCCAACGGCGACGGGGATAATGAGTTTTCCGCCTCTAAAGAAACGATAGACTGCAGCGAAAGAGGCGTAGGCCCCGATACCTATTATCTTCTCGCGATTTACCAAAACAAGCGCGTGAAGGTTATTTTTGATCCCAACGAGAAGATGCTTGCCGCTATATCGCCGTACATGGGGCGGCGGAAACTGATTCATAAAAAAGGAGCCTAGAATGCACAAACTGGTTAAGGAAGCCTATACATTCGACGACGTTCTGCTGGTGCCGGCCCGGTCTGAGGTGCTTGCCGGGGACGTGTGCCTTGAGACGCAATTGACGAAGCGGATAAGACTGAACATCCCGGTGATGAGCGCGGGGATGGACACTGTTACGGAAGCGCGTATGGCGATAGCCCTGGCCCGCCAGGGAGGGATCGGCGTCATACATAAAAATATGAGCGTTGAGGATCAGGCGTCGGAGGTTGACAAGGTAAAGCGCTCCGAGCACGGCGTCATCACGGATCCCTTCTCACTCTCGCCCAATAACTATGTATATGAAGCAAGCGACCTCATGGAAACCTATCATATCTCGGGCGTTCCGATAACGGAAAACGGAAAGCTCGTAGGGATTATCACAAACCGCGATATCCGCTTTGAAACCAACCACGAGAAGAAGATATACGAGGTTATGACAAAGGACAACCTTATAACGCGGCTGGAAGGCACTACGCTGGATCAGGCAAGGGAAGCGATGATGGAGCATAAGATCGAAAAGCTCCCCATTGTTGACGCAAACTTCCACCTGAAAGGCCTGTATACGATAAAGGATATCGATAAGATTAAGAAGTATCCCCTGTCCGCGAAGGACGCCTACGGAAGGCTTATCGTCGCAGCGACAGTAGGCGTCGGCGCGGGCTTCATGGAACGGACGGACGCGCTGGTCGCCAGGAAATGCGACGTAATAGTGGTTGACACCGCTCACGGGCATTCGGCGAACGTAATTAAAGCGGTTGTCGCGATAAAATCAAAATACCCGGATGTATCTGTTGTCGCGGGCAACGTGGCCACCGGCGAAGCCACGAAAGAGCTTATAAACGCAGGGGCGGACGCAGTGAAGGTCGGCATAGGCCCTGGGGCTATCTGCACCACAAGGGTTGTGGCCGGCATCGGCGTGCCGCAGATAACGGCCGTGTACGACGCGGCTGAGGCCGCGAAGCCTTACGGCATACCGATAATCGCCGACGGCGGCATTAAATACTCCGGCGACATCACGAAGGCCATAGCCGCAGGGGCCAGCGTGTGCATGATGGGGAGCCTTTTCGCGGGCTGCGAGGAAAGCCCGGGGGATATGGAACTGTACCTGGGCAGGCAGTATAAGACATACCGTGGCATGGGTTCTATCGGGGCGATGGAAAAGGGCAGCAAGGACCGCTATTTCCAGGAAAACGCGGCGAAGCTGGTTCCAGAGGGCGTGGAAGGCCGCGTGGCTTATAAAGGCACGGTAAACGAGGTCATCTACCAGCTTCTGGGCGGCTTGCGGGCCGGAATGGGCTACTGCGGGGCCGCGACTATAGACGAGCTTAGGGAAAACGGGCGTTTCGTCAAAGTCACGTCGGCCGGGCTGAAGGAAAGCCATCCCCACGACGTGGATATCACGAAGGAATCGCCGAACTACAGCAAGGAGATATAAAATGGATGTAAACATAGATATTACTGTGAGCAAGGCGGCGGCGGATTTCGGTTTAAAGGTTCTGGCGGGCGGCAAAGCCGTTGACAATGTCATAAAAGACGTTTATATCGGCGACTTGTTGAGCTGGGTCATGGGCCGCTGCCCCGAAAGCGCCGCCTGGATCACGATACAGGGCCATGTGAACATCGTCGCGGTGGCCCTCTTAACCGGAGCAAGCTGCATTATTATAGCCGAAAGCGCCGACGCCGACCCGGACACGCTGGAGAAGGCTGAAGCCGAGGGGATTCCGGTGCTGGCGACGGAGCTTACGTCGTATCAGATCGCAAGGAAGTTTATGTTGGTACAAGCATGAGCTGGTTTGAGTTTCTGGCGAGCGACATCCCAATGGATGATCTGGAAAACGCCCGTGCGCTGCGGCTCTCGGTTGGAGAAGCCGTGAAAAGAGGCCTTAACGCACCGGACACTGTTCTTAGAGCCGCTGATATAGAAAGCCCCGAGGCCTTTTTGTGGTTTGAAAAGCGGGAAGACTTATATGAAATAGAGATTAAGGAAATGCTTCCGTTCATGCGCACAAACGGAAAGGATGTATTCCCGGTTGTGGATTTGCTGCATTTTTCTTCATTAAATTGGGAATATACCGATGAAAGAGCCAGACAGCTAATCGAGTATGTCCGCACGCATCTTGAGAAGGCGGGTGTTGTGGAGTTATGGGGCTATTGGGCTGGCATGGACACGGACCGCTCAAAATCCCGCAGGCGGGAAATCCGGGTTGACGCGCTGACCCCGGAATATCTGGCAAGCGTCTGCATTGAAAGCCCTTATGATTATGACTGTATAGTAATACTTCCATGAATACACTGTAGTTAACGTCTTCGCTGCGGAGGATAATGTAAGCATGAGCTGGTATGAGTTTCTGGCAAGCGACGTTCCAATGAACGATGTGGAAAATCCTCGGGTTCAATGGATTTCTCTGAGAGAGGCGCTGGAAAGAGGTAAACCCGTTCCGGAGTGGGTTCGTGAATCCATCGATTTAGATAAGGCCGGCACGGTTCTATGGTTTGAAAGCGAAGAGGACTTGCATGAAATTGAAATCACAAAAATAGATAGGCATATGTACACGGACGAGGCCGGTATATTCCCTCATGTAGACCTGCCTTATTTTTCGTCTTTAGAGTGGAGATATACGGAAGAAAGAGCCGCCCGGCTTATCGATTATATCCGAGAGCATCTGTCGAAGGCATCGGTAGTGGAGCTGTGGGGATACTGGGACGGATTTGAAACGGACAAATCAAAATCCCGCCGGAGGGAAATCACAGCCGACGCGCTGACCCCGGAATACCTGGCAAGCCTGCGCGTCGAAAACCCTTATGATTATGACTGCATCGTTATACGCCCATGAGCACGTTCAGCCTCCTCTGCGACCTGCACAACCACACCGCCCTGTCCCCCTGCGCCGAAAACGACATGACCCCGAACAATATCGTTAATATGGCTATGCTCTGCGAGCTGGACGCCATCGCGATAACCGACCACAACAGCGCCGGGAACGCCCTGGCCGTTATAAAGGCGGCGGAGGCGATAGGAGCGCCGCTTATCGTCGTGCCCGGGATGGAAGCCGAATCCTCCGAGGAGGTTCACACGGTCTGCCTGTTCCCGGATATGGATAAGCTGACGGCCTTTAATGAGTGGATAAGCGCCGGTATGCCCAAGATAAAAAACAAACCGGGTATCTTCGGTGAGCAGTACATAATGGACGAGAACGACGAGATCGTCGGGGAGCACAAGCCACTCTTGCTGAC
>JAISVU010000018.1 GCA_031271375.1 Clostridiales bacterium
CGCGCTCTATGATATTGACGCCAAGAGGCTTGCGGAGTCGCTGACAATGCTTGAGGCAATAAACGCCAACTGCAATGAAAACAGGGCTGTTATAACTTCATATTCTGACCGCCTTGAAGCGCTGCGGGGGGCGGACTTTGTTATCAACGCCGTGCAGGTTGGCGGATACGACCCCTGCACCAAGACAGATTTCGAGATTCCCAAGAAGTACGGGCTGAGGCAGACCATAGCGGACACCATCGGCATAGGCGGAATCTTCCGCGGGCTTCGCACGATTCCCGTGATGCTTGATTTCGCAGACGACATGGAAAAGGTCTGCCCAGACGCTCTCTTTATCAATTATACTAATCCGATGTCCATACTGACCGGGGCAATGCTCAGGTACACTAAGATAAAAACTATCGGGCTTTGCCACAGCGTTCAGGTATGCGCCTCAACGCTTTTGAAGAATTTCGGCCTGCCGCTGGAAGGCATTACATATAAGATCGCCGGGATAAATCATATGGGCTGGCTTCTGGAATTAAAAAGAAACGGCATAGACATTTATCCCGAGATACGAAAACTGGCGGTATCGCAAAAAGGGCCCGACAATGACCAGGTCCGCCTGGAGATGCTCAGGACGTTCGGCTACTACGTCACCGAAAGCTCAGAGCATAACGCCGAGTATATGCCGTACTGGATAAAGGACAAATACCCTGGGTTTATCAAACGCTTCAATATTCCGCTTGACGAGTACCCCCGCCGCTGCGAGGCTCAAATCGAAAAGTGGAACGCAATAAAAAATGAACTTGTGAACAACCCCGCCCTTGACCATAGCCGCACGTCCGAGTACGCTTCCTATATCATCGAGGCCATTGTAACGAACAAGCCCTTTACGTTCGGAGGGAACGTCATTAATAACGGCCTTATCCCAAACCTTCCCCCGGAAGCCTGCGTCGAAGTGATGTGCGTCGCGGACGGCGGCGGAATAACGCCCGGTTTCGCGGGGAGGCTTCCAGAGCATCTGGCCGCGCTTAACCGCACAAATATTAATGTGCATTTGCTGACGATAGAAGCGGCGGTAACTAAGAAACGCGAAAACATATACTATGCCGCGATGCTGGATCCGCACACTGCCTCGGAGCTTTCCCTGGACGACATAAAAGATATGTGCGACGATTTAATCGAGGCTCACGGGAGCTGGCTCCCCCGGTACAGCGCTTGCTGAAGCTCTTGCTGCGTATTGGTTCTGGGTTCTTCTTCCTCTTCTTTTATCTGCTCTTTATAATCCTTCGCTATCGAACTCTCGTTGAGCGCAGCGCTTCGCTTGCGCTAAGGCAATACTACCGTGAACGCTCAGGATGACATATACGAACAGTCATACACGTTAAAGTTGACAACATTGGTTCCGTATTGCTCGCCTGTTCCCGGAACCGGGCGTGAATCCCAAGCCGCCGTTGGTTTCGGCGTCATAGCACCCCGGCGCCGCTCTCGCGGTGGCCGGAGTATCTCTTCCCCCGTTCTGAGGAAGCTGCCCCTTACAATGACGTTAGCCCGACAGAAGTACCATTGTGGGGACTGCGGGTTATCGCAAGCAAGCCGACCAACCCGGTGCCCCCGCGAAGTCCGCAGGCTTCGTGGGGTGGGAATTGGCTTGTTTCGGTTTCAGCGCTTATCGCTCGTCCCGGGTGGCCGGTGTTTTTCAAAGCGCCGGGCGAGAGGATTTTCAAAACCTCTCACCCGATGTACCCGAAACCCGTTTTTTGCAACCCATTTTCAATCTGCCGGCGCCTTCCAATTCGGCGATTTGTTCCTCCTTTTTACCGTCAACGTGATAAAGCATTCCTGTAATCAATGAAAATGGGGTTTGAGAAAAAGAAAATCCCCCTGCTAAAATTGATGTGTGCTATCAACAACGCACATCAATCAAAGACGGGGGAGATTCAACAAATGATAAACCGCATAAACCAGCGATTAGAGGAACGCCCCTTAACCGTGTATAGAGGTCAAGGGGCTTGGAACGCAGGCGTCCCGGTAGTTACTGCAATATGGTATAAGGATCAACAGGCACGTCGTCTTTCTGGACGGTGAATGCCAAATGGGAGCCGAGCTGCGAACTGAACATGGAGGGGGTCCCGACTTCTCCGATGGACTGGCCTTTTTCGACTACATCCCCAACCTGAACCAGGACACTGTCCTGGAGCTGGCTGTATGTAGTCATCCAACCGTTGCCATGATCGACGACTACAGTCCTGCCGTTTTCTCTTGTGGTGAATACATCCGTTATCGTACCCGCCGCTGCCGCTTTGACGGGCGCGGTTTCCATCGCGCTTATGCAGATATTGTTGTTGGTGCGGTACTGTTCGAGGGTCGGATCGTAAACCAGGTGATCGACGCTGTATTTCATCACTATATCGCCCAGGACGGGCCATGCCATGCTTTCAGTCAGTTCATCAAAGGGCAGATACGAGCTGCCGGTAGGGGTTGGTTCAGGAGGCGCGGGGGGCTCCGGCGTTGGCTGGGATCTGCGCCAGGCTTCCAGGTCTTCTTCGTTGGACAGCGGCTGGCCGTCTGCTCCGGCTTCCGCGTTCGGGTCTATACTTGGGTCGGTCCCGCCCTCTGATAGCTGTTCACCGGCAGAGGAATATACATCGTCCTCGGGCGGTTCGTAGGGTTCAATACCCGTTTGGGCGCCGTCTTGGTTCAGCGGCGGGTCTGCGGCCTGCCCCGGTTCGTCTCCCGAGGACACCGCCTGGCTGTCTCCGTCAAGGCCGCTGGCGCCCTCATCGGGGTTAAGGGCCTGTTCAAAGTCCAGCGGCTCCTGGACGACACCCGGTTCGGCGCCGTCTTCCACAGGCTTGGGCCTAAAGTTGTTATAGCCGATGATGACCGCCAGAACAAGCATCACGCCCACGCAGGAGTACAGCGCCGCGTAGAATCCTTTGTGTCTTATAACCTTCGCCTTCTTTCCGCCTTTCGGCTTGTAATCGTCATTCATTTGTGAAACACCTCCAGCAGTAGTATGCCCCAATAAATTTCCTGTTATTCACTATATTTCCAAAAAATATAAACAAATTGTGAACGAAAAGGGGTTATCATTTTGAACAACGGAATTAAAAAGCATATTATCTGGGACTTCGACGGCACCCTCTTTGACACATATTCCGTTCAAGCGCGGGCTATGAGGGATGTATTAAAGGAATATTACGACGTCATTGAAGATGCGGCGCTGATAGAATCAAAGATGCTCGTCACGATGTCTCACGCACTCAAATTTTTTATTGAAGAGCGCTGTCTCGGCCCCGAATTTGAAACACGGTTCTATGAACGCGCGAGGGATTATGAGCTCGAACACGCGAAGCCCTTCGACGGCGTTAAAGAGCTGCTGGATTTAATCTGCCGATACGCGGGAAGGAATTACTTGCATACCCACAGAGGCGCGTCGGCCTTTGCTTTGATGGATAAATATCAACTGAAGCGGTATTTTACGGATTTTGTTACCGGGGAGGATAACTTTCCCAGAAAACCCGATCCGGCGGGCTTGCTATTCATGATGAATAAGCACGGCATTGACAAGCCCGACGCCATTATGATAGGCGACAGGGAGCTGGACGTTCAAGCCGCGAGGAACGCCGGTATTGCCTCATGCCTGATAACACATGGTAATGAATCCCATACGGACGCGGATTACACCGCTTTTGAACTAAATGATGTGGTGGAATTTTGCTTGCGCTTATGATATAATTGTTATCGCATTTTACTTAGGAAAGGGGACAGCCCATTGAGAATCAACACCCACCCCATTCTGGAATTCAAGCGGGGAGCCGCGGTTACGATTACCTTTGACGGAAAGCCTATTGAAGCCCGCGATAACGAGACTATCGCCGTGGCCCTCCACGCCGCCGGAATCAGGAACATTGGCCGCAGTATGAACCTGCACCGGGACAGGGGCCTGTTCTGCGCCATCGGCAACTGCTCCTCCTGCATGATGATTGTGGACGGAGTGCCCAATGTGCGGACATGCCTTGAGCTGTGCAGGGACGGGATGACTGTGGAAACCCAGCATGATAAGGGGGTTCTTGCGTGATAAAGACAGACCTTTTGGTCATTGGCGCGGGGCCTGCCGGGTTGTGCGCCGCTGTCGCCGCCGGGGAATCCGGCAAGGATGTTCTAATCCTGGAGCGGAGCCATACCCCGGGTGGGCAGCTGGTTAAGCAGACCCATATGTTCTTCGGCTCCGAGAAGCAGCACGCGGCCACAAGAGGCTTCGACATAGCCTCTATCTTGTTGGACAAGCTGAACGCCATGTCCAATGTCCGCATGGTAACGAATGCCACCGTCCTTGCCGCTTACGACGACGGGCTGTGGACAGCGGACATATTGGGAAAATATGAAAAGATAATGCCGCAGGCCGTGGTATGCGCCACCGGCGCTAACGAAAAGTCGCTGGCCTTCCCCGGATGCGACCTCCCAGGGGTATACGGCGCCGGAGCGGTGCAGACGCTGATGAACCAGTACGGCGTCCTCCCCGCGGAGCGGGCCGTAATGCTGGGGGCCGGGAATATCGGGCTTATCGTCAGCTATCAGCTGCTCCAGGCTGGGGTAAAAGTCCTTGCGGTCGCGGAAGGCTCCGCAAGGATAGGCGGATATCTTGTCCACGCGGCGAAGCTGCGCCGGATGGGGGTTCCGATAATGACGGCGCATACGGTCAAAGCCGCCTATGGGAAAGAAAGCCTGGAGGCCGTGACGTTATGGGCTTTGGACGATAAATGGCAGGGCATACCTGGAACCGAGATTACATACAGAGCCGACACCCTCTGCGTCGCCGTTGGCCTGTCGCCGCTCTCGGAGCTGCTGTGGCAGGCGGGCTGCAAGATGCTTTATGTCCCGGCTCTCGGCGGTCATGTGCCTTACAGGGATGATAATTTGAGGACGTCGCTTCCGCATATCTTCGTCGCCGGGGACGCCGCAGGGGTGGAGGAAGCCTCCAGTGCGATGGTTGAAGGAACGCTGGCGGGGTTATCTGCCGCCGAATACTTAAACGCGGCCCCGGCGGATATAAAGGAACGCAAAAACGACTGCCTTTCACAGCTAGCCCAGCTCCGCAGCGGGCATGTAGGCGAACGTATCAGCGCCGGGCTTGAGCTTGCGCGTATAAAGGAGGCGGCGGGCATATGCTAGAACAAACCGGAATTCCCGAGGCAAGCGACATTAACGGTGTCTTCCCCAGCGATGAAAGATTGGCAAAGGGGCCGGTCGCGGTAATAGAATGCTTCCAGCGCATACCCTGCAACCCTTGCTCCACGGCTTGCCGGAGGGGCGCGATTGAAGCGTTTGACGACATCAATGACCTGCCTAAGGTGAACCACGAAAAATGCAATGGCTGCAGCCTCTGTGTTTCGCGCTGCCCGGGCCTTGCCATTATGGTGGTGGATATGACGTATGCGGAGGATAAGGCGCTGCTGAAGCTGCCTTACGAATTCGCGCCGCTGCCCGAGGAAGGCTCATCAGTAACAGCGCTGAACCGGGCCGGGGAAGCGGTAGGCGAAGCCCTGGTGGTTAAGGTGCAGAATACCCCGGCGCTGGACAAGACGCCGCTCGTTTCAATAGCCGTGGCTAAGGATTTAGCGCGTACCGTGCGTAACTTCCGGGTAACGGACGATACAAGCGCGGAATCCCCCGGAATCCTTAGGGGCGACGAAGCGCCGTCGCCAATGGTCTGCCGCTGTAATGACCTTGATCTGGATAACATAAGGGATTTGATGAAAAAAGGTTTTACCTCTATAGATGAAATAAAACGGGTAAGCAGGCTGGGCATGGGGCCTTGCCAGGGCAGGAACTGTATACCGCTGGTGCTGGGCGAGCTTTCCCGGTTCTTGGGCAAGCCTGTGTCCGAGCTGGATCCCGGCACTTACAGGCCGGTTGTAAAGAGCGTCAGTCTCGGCGCTGTGGCGGAATACGACGGGGAGGCGCTGACGGAATAATGAATAAGACGGCAGATATCGTAATAATCGGCGGAGGCGTCTCCGGCTGCTCGATCGGTTACTACCTGTTAAAAAACGGAGCGAAGAATGTCGTAATCCTGGAGCGGGACTATCTCTCCGCCGGGGCCACGGGCCGCTGCGGGGCGGGTATACGCCAGCAATGGGGCCTAGAGCTTAACTGCCGGATGTCGAAGTTCTCCTGCGAGTTCTTCGAGAACGCGGTAAGCGAGCTGGAGTTCGACGGGGACGTGGAATTCCACCAGGGCGGATACCTTCTGCTGATAAGCGCCGAGGCGGAGCTGGAGCAGATGAAGAAGAACATCGCCCTGCAAAACAGCCTCGGCATAGCGTCGCGACTGATAACCTTAGATGAGGCGAAGGAAATCGTCCCGTATCTCAATACCGATAACCTGCTTGCGGCGGCGTTTCATCAAAAAGACGGGCATCTTAACCCGTTCCATACAACGCAAGCCTTCGCGGAGGCCTTCAAGCGCCTGGGCGGCGTGATCGAGACCCGCACCGCCGTAACGGGCGTCACTGTCTCAAACGGCAGAATAACCGGGGTTGAGACGGACAAGGGAACCATCCAGACCGGAACCGTCGTGAACGCCGCCGGGGGTTATGCCCAGGGAATAGCGAAAATGGCCGGGGTAGAGCTGCCGCTCTATTCCGAACGGCATAACATATTGGTTACGGAGCCGGTGGAACCGCTGCTTGCCCCTATGGTGATGAGCTTTTCGCTGAATCTTTACTGTCAGCAATCCCCACACGGCTCCTTCGTCATGGGGCGCACGGACGACAGCCAGCCTCGGGATCTGCGCGTGAGCGCCTACAGCGGCTTCCCCGAGCTAATGTCCCGCTCCGTCACCGGGCTTATGCCGCCGCTCAAAAACCTGCGTATGCTGCGGCAATGGGCCGGACTATACAATATGTCGCCGGACAAAGCCGCGATATACTGCGAAGCGCCGAACGTCAGCGGTTTCTACACCGCCGCAGGCTTCTCCGGCCACGGGTTTATGATGGCTCCCGCTACCGGGCAGTCTATGACGGAGCTGATACTGGGGCTTACGCCTACGCTTCCCTGGCCCAAGATGGGGCTTGACCGCTTTGAAACCGGGGAGCTGCTGCTGGAGCCGTCGGTGGTATAGGGCCGAGAGCCGAGAGCCCAGATAGTTACTGCGGACTAGAGCCGAGGACCGAGAACCGAGAGCCCAGATAGTTAGTGTAGAAAAATCGGTAATTGCCAGGCTCAAACCTGGCGGCGAATCCTATGCCTTTCTGCAAGTAATTATCTGGGCTCTGCGTCCTTCTTTATCTCGGTTCTAGGCTGGCGACCGGATGGAGTTTCATGTCATGGGAGAAGAATATGGCTTGCTTATTGAGGGCGACAGCGGTATACTTAGTTTTCAGGGGACGCGGTATCAAGGGTTTGAGCGGCTGGCGCAATAGGTCTTTAAAGCTATTCAACAGCAATGCTTTTGCAGCAGGAAAGTTCATACAGCAGCTAACAGTGGCTGCCGCTTAATACGTGGAGAGGGTAATGTACTGGGCGAGAAGAAGTTATCCGCAATGGGCGGGGCGTCTGATTACAAAGAAAATATAGCCTAAGGATTCTTTTAAAGCGGGGAGATATAATAATGCGTGATATTGAGCAAACAATTCGAGAGGTCGATGCTACGATGGCAATAGAGGGTATGCCCTTAACCGAAGAAGACAAAAGCCGTTTAAGGTCTATTTTACGGGGTGAAATCAACTATGATGCTGCTATAAAGCAAATCATAGACAAGTATCTGTCCATCAATCCTGTAATAACATAAACAGATATGATTATGAATTTGAACGTGTCAATGCCTACTGTTATCCGAACTCGTCGGTGCTTCGTAATAAGTTGGATATCCGGGATATGGCTACACTGGAAGCATTTGAGAGTGAGATAACCTCCACCAGAATTCAACAGGCAATGGAGCAGCCGGTCAAAGGTAAGTTTGACTTAGCGCATCTTTGCGCAATTCACAAGTTTGTTTTAGCGATATATATGATTGGGCAGGTGAGCTTCGCTCTGTTAATATCGCTAAGGGCAATCAATTTTGCAACCATGTTCACCTTGTAACATATGCAGAGGGAGTATTTTCAAAGTTAAAATCAGAGCAATTTCTTCGGAAAACGTCAGCGGAGCAGATTCCAAATCGTTTCGCATATTATCTTAGCGAGATAAATGTGCTTCATCCATTTCGTGAGGGCAATGGGAGGACACAACGGCTTTTCATAGAATATGTGGCTCAGAAAGCTGGATGGCATATTGATTTCTCCAGCGTTAGACCAGATGAAATGATTGAAGCATGTGCAATGGCATATGCCATAAAGTATGACAGGATGGTTGAAATGTTAAAGCGAATCACTTTACCAACTTATATCAGCGGGTTTTAAAGATAGAGCCGTAGAATAATAAATTTTTGGAGGGATGTTATGAGTGAATTACTGTTGAAAAAGGCGGAAGCGCTTGTAAATAAGTGTACAGCTCATACGCGGGAATCCGGTCTTACATTCGATTGGGTCATGGCCTTGACTGACGAGTTAGGATATCCGTCCGCTTCAATGATTTCGGCTTCAAGGGCGGATGGTATGAATTGGATTGCTTTTTGCACGGGGCTTAACGCAAATAAGCCAAACCGCGCAAGGAAAGACCCGCGCGCTTGTGTGTATTTATTTGAAAGCAAAAGTTATTCGGGCATATCATTAACCGGGCAAGTCGAAATAATCACTGACTCTGAAACTAAACGGAGGATGTGGTACGACGAACTAAAAGACCATTTTAACGGCCCGGACGACGATGGTTTTTGCGTAATGCTGTTTAAGCCGGAGCATTATAATATATTCATTGAATATCAAAATATCAGCGGGGACTTTTAAACGCGGTTTCATACGCATTACCGCTTAACCGTGTAAAACGCTGCTTTAACTCGGGGCCGCAATGACGGTCGCACATAAGCGTAGGCATTTTCTTCAGCAATTTTATAATAGAGCTGTAGCTAATTTATATTATTTGAGGTGATTAATGTGACGGAATATATGCAAGAAATCCGAAAAAAAGTCGGACATATGACAGTTATGCAATGTGGGGCCAGTGTAATCGTTGAAAATAAAAACGGCGATATTCTATTGCAATTACGAAAGGATAACGGTTGTTGGGGTTATGCCGGAGGCTCCGTTGAAATTGACGAAGTTGTAGAAAATGCCGCAAAGCGGGAATTGTTTGAAGAAACGGGGCTGACCGCAAACAAACTTGAGTTATTTGGTGTTTTCTCCGGCAAGGATATGCATTATATATATCCAAACGGCGATGAAGTTTCAAATATAGACATCGTATATATTTGCAAAGACTACAGCGGTGAATTGCGCAAGCAGGAAAGCGAGGTTTATGAATTGTGTTTTTATCCCGTAAACAAGCTTCCGGCTAATCTATCGCCTCCTAATATAAAAGTCATGAACGCTTATATTGCTTCACGCTGATAATAAGCATTTTCTACACCCTCTCATACAGTAAGTTACCTTTACATTAAAGCGAAAGGTTTCTTATAAGTAACTCTCTGGGCTCTGAGCCCTCGGCTCTCGGTCCTACTCCGGAGGTACCATGCGCAAACGCGAAGCCAACATCGAAATAATGCGGATTCTGCTGTTCCTGATGATGATATGCCTGCATGTGGTGTCGCCGTACAGGCAGACCCACCATGAGAAATTCACGTTCTCGTGGCAGTTCACCGCTGCGCTGGCCAGCGTTTCACGCTTGTGTACGAACGGGTTCGTTTTAATCAGCGGCTACTTCTTTACTTCGGCCAAGAATAAAAGCCCGCTGTCACCTGCCTTTAAGCTGCTGCTTCCACTGGCGGCATATGTGCCGTTCTATTTCTTCCTGGACTTGCACGTGGGCTTCAATGAGGCGCTGGGCCGGGTGATTCAGGGGCTTTTATCCAATGAGAACCATTTCTATCACATGTGGTACCTTCAAGTATTCCTAGTTCTTACGCTGATAGCGCCGCTGCTTGCGGCGGGGCTTGAGAACGCCTCCCGGCTTGTCCACAAGTACGCAATGATAGGGCTGCTCTTTAGCGCCTCGGCGCTGCCGACGTTTACATACCTTACGGGTCTTAACTGGTTCGATCTCCGGCTCTTCGACGGCAACCTGCTGCTGTTTATCGGGTTGTTCGTCACCGGGGCCTATATTCGCAAGTACCCGCCTCGGATAACCGCGCGCTTCGCCGGTATCCTCTTCGCCGCTTCCGAGCTGGCCGTAGTCCTGGGGGCTGTTTTATACAACACCCGCTACAGCCCGGTCTTTATCATCCAAATGTTTAACGGCCAGCTCGCTTCGCTGGCAGACGCAGCCTGGATTGAGACCGAAGGCCTGTCCGGGGCCTTTGTGGACGCGAGGGAAATCTTTGTCGTGGCGGCTTCGGCGGCGATGCTTATATGCTTTGCGAAGCTGAGGACGAGGGACGGCCTGTTCAGCCATGTGATAACGCGGATATCGCGCCGCCTCTACGGCGCTTATATCATACATGTCTTTTGGATCCAGGTCTTTTCAAACATCAACGGGTCATATTTTAACCTGTATTCCCGTATCTGGCCGGCCAAGCCCTCGTATCCGTTATATATATTCGGCTATATCGGGGCCGTCGCGGTATGTTCGCTCCTGACGGACTGGTTGCTGTCCATCGCATATAAGTTCATTGTCCGCTTTGCGCAGAAGAAGCTGCTGGGCTCCGAAAATTAGTCTTGAAAAACTCCGTCATCAGCGCCCCGCACTCTGCCTCCAGTACCCCGCCTATAACCGCCGCGCGGTGGTTAAACCGGGGCTCCTCCAATACGTTGAGGATGGACCCGGCGCAGCCGGCCTTAGGGTTCCTTGCCCCGTAATACACGGTTCCGACCCGTGTCATTATAATGGCCCCGGCGCACATTGGGCAGGGCTCCACGGTTACGAACAAAGAGCAGTCCGACAGGCGCCAGTCCCCAACGGCCGCGCAGGCTTCGTCAATGGCAAGCATCTCCGCGTGGCGCAGCGAGTTTTTTAGCCTGGCGCAGCGGTTCCTGCCCCTGCCGATAATCGCGCCTTCGCGGACTATCACGCAGCCGACCGGCACCTCGTTATCCCAAAACGCCGCCCGTGCCTCTTCCAAAGCAAGACGCATAAAGTATTCCATATCCATCAGCTATTCTTCCGCTCCCACCATGTCGCCGTATATATCGGATAAAACCCTATATTGTAATAGAATTGCTGGCCCGACCCAACAACGGCCTGCCTCGCGCCTAAATCGCCGGAACGCCTCACGGCCTCCAGCACGGCCGCTTTGCCCAGCCCCATCATACGGTATTTGGGGTCCGTGGCGACCGGCTCAATATAACAGTAAAAGTCGCCCGGCCTGTACCACACGCCGCAATGCGAAGCGTAATTGCCCTCCGGCGAGACGACGGATACCACAAGCTCCGGGATAATCATCGGGCTGGAGAGCATTTCCTTGCGGACGGATAAAACCGCTTCGTCTTGCGTCTCGGTTTCGCCGGGATGGAAGCCGCGCCACATCACACGGTTGTACTGCCGCCAATCCCAATTATCGGCCAGGCTTACGAAGGAAAAGCCGTGCGGCAGCGAGAAGGATTGCAGCGCGGCGATGTCCAGCGTAGCGGAATGCCATTTGTCCTGCGTGGGCCGGAAGCCTTCGGCTATCGCCGCGCGTTGGTAATCATAATCCCCGTCCGGCAGGAGTATCCGCTGTTTTCCGTTATTATGCAGGGCTTCTGTTGCGTAAGCGATGAGCTCCGGTTTCAGACGGTTGTATCCTTCATCAGCTATAAGGATGGCGTCTCCCAGCGACATTTCATAGATTGCTGCCGCCGCAAGCGTACCGCCGTCTTCCCAAAAGCCGTAACGCCCTATATTATCCCTGTCCAGCTCTTTATGCGTTATCTGCCATTCCCACGCGCCCCACGGATAATAAGGGACGGCAAGACGCTTGGAATTAATAAATATAAGAAAATCGCGGACTTTTAAATAATCGTCGGTAAAAAGGGGTTTTGAATCATAGTTCCTGAATGTAATATTCATGCTGCCTCCCCGCAGTTTTTAACAAGCATGTAGCGCGTCTGACGGTTATATGATATAATCAGCTTACTTGCTTAATAATAGAAAGGATGATAAATATGCCGGACAGGTTCCCATATGTGAAGCGCGGATATGACCCTTCTGCGGTTGACAGGCGTATCGACGACTTGGAGCTCGCGATGCGCGAATACCGGGAAAAGGACGCCTCCATCACCAACGCGATTATGAGCGCGCAGCTGGCCGCCGACGAGATAATCCGCAAGGCAAAGACCGCCGCCGAAGCTATCATGGAAAACGCCCGCGCGATGTCGGTTGAGCTTACCGATAACAGTTCCCAAAAGCTGTCGTCCGTTGTGCGCTTTATCCAAAACCACCGGAAGGAGCTGACGGCCTTTAAAGACGATTACGAAGCGCTGTTGTCCAAGTATTATCTGGCGCTGGATGTGAGCGAGATAGCTATGGCGGAAAAAAAGGCGGGGGAACTGGAGGCCTATCTGCAGAAATTCATCGACGCGGAGCTGAAAGACGCGTCATCGCCGCCTGAAGACAATAACCTTGCTTAGGACATAATTCAGGATAATGACCAGCACCGTCGCCGCTCCCTTGACGATTTTATCGTTATAGCCCAGCTTCTCGGCGAAGAGCAGGATTATCCCCGATTCCAGTAGCCAGGTCAGCACCCTTGCCGCGAAGAACGAGGAAAACTCCCTCACCCCTTTAACGCCGCCCCCGGCGCTGCGGAACACCCACAGCTTATTTACGGTAAAGGCGAACGTCACCGCGATTACCCAGGCTATTACATTGGAGACCACGTATGACAGAAGAAAAACGTCGGTGGCGATAACGTAGACAGCAAAATTGACCAGCGTCGTTAAAACGCCGAAAAACCCGTAATTCACCAGCTCCCTGTACTTGACGTACAGGGATTTTATCTTATCAAGCAAATTATCGCATCTCCTGTCGTAATTACTCCTGCAGCAATATATATGCTTTATCCGCCGCCCCGCGCTCGGTCAGCAGCGCCTCGGCTTCTCTATAATCCGCTACGGGGACAGGAACCCAGCCGCCGTCTTCACGGAAGCCCAGGTACCTGTCGCCGTTTTCTGTAATGGCATAAGCGTAGCCGCCGCTGACGGAGACGAAGCTCAGAACCGCGCCTAGCCGCCCGGCTTCGGCGGCGGCCTCGTCCGCAGGGTCATAAGCGACGGTTTTTATATCGAACCCGGGCAGTAGGTTTAAGTCCAAGTCCGCAAGGTGGATATTTACAAACACAGGTATGTTCTCGGCGTATTCCAGCCCAGACAGCGCGGTTTCCCATTTGTCCGTATAGGTTAAGACGAAGGTGCGCAGCGTCCCCTGGGAGCGTTCCGTCATTACGGCCACGGCGTATTTCTCGTCGGCCGCCGCGTAGCGTATGTCATAACCGAACGCGGAAGGGAACGAATCCCCTGCCAGCCGCGTGATTTCAGCGTATACTTGATCTTCCCCGCCGGGCCGGGTTATGGTCCCGTGTGATGTGTCATAACGCCTGAGCACGGCGTTGATATCATTAACCGACAGCGCCGCCGCTCCGTCCGGCCCGGCGAAAGCAACACCGTCGCGTGTTTCGCAGATAGCCGCGATAAACATTTCACTCGCCTGTTGTTCGCCTTCTTGGCCTTCCAGCCCCAGTATGCCCTGTATATCGGAGCCTTTGAGCATCAAAAGCCCCGCCTTTCCTGGAATAAAGCCCATAATCCGGGGGTCTAGGCCTTGACTCTCTATTACACTTGCGGCGGTCACATAGCCGCCGGCATTATAATTATACAGATAACCCTTATTCGTAACATAGCCGACCTCCCCGGGCACCGCCTCAGCAAGTATTCCCAGAGCGGTAAACAGCGGATCGGCGTCCGGGCCGGGGTCGAACAGAGCCATTTCCCGCAGCTCGTCAAAGCCAAGCTGCCCGTCGTCCTGGGCTTCGGTCGCGGGAGATACATCGGGAATATCGGCAATAGGGTCTTCATTCAGCGCGGCGGCGGCGGGGCTTGCCGTGGGCAGCGCCGAATCCACGGGATTAAGACCCGTATCGGAGGACACGGGCTCGGCGGGTTCCGGCGGCGTCAGCTTCCCCTCCTCCGCCCTAAAATAAAGATATACCGCCCCTGCGATAATGGCAAGCAGCACGACGGCCAATAATATATACGTCCCGCGCTTGCCGTTTTTTATCGCGGCACCGCAGACAGGGCATTTATTCGCGCCTTTAGGCACTACGGTCTTGCAGTGCTTACACCACATTATAATCCCCTTCAACTTCCTTAATCGCTTCAAGGACGCTGGCCGTCTCTCTACTGTGAAGATGAATGATCCCGTTTATTTTATCCGCAAGGCGGTTATCATCCTCAATGAACGGAAAAGAAAACTCCCAGGCCGGATTGTCAAACTCCGGCTTTTCGGTTATGACAAGGCCCAGACCGG
This sequence comes from Clostridiales bacterium, assembly GCA_031271375.1. GTDB lineage: Bacteria > Bacillota > Clostridia > Lachnospirales > WRAX01 > JAISVU01. The sequence continues at coordinate 14,521 of JAISVU010000018.1, forward strand.
CGAAGGTTTCGGTGTCGTAATAATCGTAAATCGCCTCGTATTCCCAGTCTTTAATACTGCCGTCCACAGTGAGGATAAGCCGGGCGGTGAGCGTCCCGCCGTCCTCCGTGACATAAGCGTTTTGAACGAGGGCTCCGTGCGCCACGATGGGAATTCGGCACATTTCCCGTTCAAGCACGCCGGTTACGACATTACGCAGCATTAAAATTACCGCAAACTCTTGCAAAAAAATCACTTCCGTTTATAATAGTATTACGAATAACATTATAATGAGTTACCTGGCTGCTTGTCAATAAAAGGATTGGGATTATAATGGCCGTTTACGTCGTTTTCTGCCTTTTCTTACTGGGCGCGTCTTATGCTTCGTTTTCCGCCGCGGTATACAGGCGCCGGCTTGCCCGCCTTAAAGAGCGAAGGAACGCCCTGGTCGCGCTGTGCGTAAAACGCGCCAATATGATGCCCGCCCTGATGAGCGCCGCAAGGAAGCGCTCTCCGATACCTGAGGATATCTATAACCGCTTCGCTCAGGCGAGGGACGATTTTTCCCATGCGAAGACCGACGCGGAGTTTAAGGAAGCAAATCAGCGGCTGGATACGGTTTTTAACGATTTTCTCGCGTATTATCAGGGTTTTGCCTCGGCGGAGTATATTAAGGTTTGCGAGGACTTGGACGCGGTAAACGAAGGGATCGCTTTTGAACGCACATTCTTCGGCGAAGCCTCCGCCGATTTTACAAAGGTTAAAGAGGGGCCGTTTAAAATAGGCATTATCATGTGGGACGCCATGGACGACGCTGTAAAATCCATCGGGCGGAACCTGAAAAAATGGGGGTCAAAATGAACTACGACGACAAAGGACTAGATTTAGACATCTATACTGAGGACGGTTATGCCGAGGACCGATATGCCGAGGAGCGATATACCGAGACGGCGGCAATAGATGCGCCGCTTCCACGCGGCACAGCGGCCAGAAGAAGGCCGCGGCCTGACTATATAAGGCGCGACGAATACGAGGAATTCCCGGAAGAGCAGCCCGGCCAACGGGATGAAGCCCCCGCGCCTAATAACCCGCCCGAACGGAACGCCCAAACGCGCAGGCCTTTGCCCGCCGTTAAACGCCCTGCCTATACAATGGTTGAGGAAGACTTGAAATACATATATCCTGAAAGCAACAAGAACAAGATTCTGCGTATAGGGATCATGCTCGTCGCTGTTTTTACCGTGCTGTACCTATGCACGAACACATTAGGGGATACGCTGTCAAATTATAGCGCGGGCTTGGCAGCCCCGCTGACAAACGCGACGCAGGAGCCTTCCGCCGCTACTCCGGGCATGGATTACATTAATTACGGCGCTTACGATATGGATGACCCGGTGATAGCCGCCCTGGTAAATTTGTTTGAGGAGTATCCGAACACGAAGAGGATCGCGGACAATTCCGACCGTATCCCCACAAGGCTTGTGGAGCTGGCGGCGAAGAACAACGAAACCATTGATTATGTCGCGGATTATCTGCTCTTCGGGAACACCGGCGCCCACGCGTCCCAGATCGATATCTCCGACGAGCTGGTATCCGGTGATATCCCCCATTTCGTGCAGTGGGACCCGCGCTGGGGTTACTCTTACTACGGCGGCGAGGTGATGGGCCTGGACGGATGCGGCCCAACGGCCCTTGCGATGGTGGCGGCGGGGCTTACAGGCAACGCAATGTATAACCCGCGCTTCGTCGCGGATTACAGCCAGGAAAACGGATACATCAATGAAAACAACGATACGGCGTGGACGCTGATGTCCGTGGGCTCCACAGCCTTCGGCATTACGCCCAGGGAGCTTACGCTGGACGAAAACGTGATAAAGTCGGCTCTTAATAACGGCCAGCCCATTGTCGCCGCGATGCGGGCCGGGGATTTTACGACCGGCGGGCATTTTATCGTTATGGTGGGCGTGTCAAGCGGCGGCAACATACTCATCCGCGACTCGAACAGCTACGCGAACACCGAGAAGGAATGGGAGTATGACAGGATTAAATCGCAGATAAGCAATCTCTGGGCTTTTACGTTATCATAGATAAGGGGTTTATATGGATAATCAAACATATCAGCAGGTCAATTCTATTGCGATAGACAAATGGGCCGACGACGGCTGGGAATGGAGCATTCCGATAACCCATGAGGATTACATCAAGGCAAAGGACGGGGACTGGAGCGTGCTGCTGACCCCGTCGAAGCCCGTACCCCATAAGTGGTTTGAGCCGTCGTTGAAAAAGGGCCGAATGGACGGCATAAAGCTGCTGGGCCTTGCCTCGGGCGGCGGGCAGCAGATGCCTGTTTTCTCCGCGCTGGGCGCGGATTGCACGGTCTTCGACAACTCGGAAAGGCAGCTGGAGCGCGACCGCGCCGTAGCCGCCCGCGAAGGTTATGATATCACGGCTGTTAAGGGAGATATGACAAAACGCCTTCCCTTTGACGACGAGACCTTTGATATGATTTTCCATCCCGTCTCCAACTGTTATATTGAGGACGTGTATCATGTGTGGAACGAGTGTTTCCGCGTACTGAAAAAAGGCGGCGTCCTGCTGGCCGGGATGGACAACGGCATTATGTACCTCTTTAACGACGACGCAGACCCCTTTAAGGTGGTCAATAAACTCCCCTACAACCCGCTGAAGGATCCGGAGCTGTACGCGCGTTGCATTGCCGACAGCGACGGAAGCGTGCAGTTCAGCCACACCGTCGAGGAGCAGGTCGGCGGCCAGCTCAAGGCCGGCCTTGTCCTCACGGACTTGTTCGAGGATCGGGGAACGGAGCCCCTTGACGCGTATCTG
>JAISVU010000022.1 GCA_031271375.1 Clostridiales bacterium
CTGTACGGCATCGTGTTTGGTTTGATCCTTTTATTTATCATGGCGTATAGGCTGTACAATCCCACGGCGCCCGAGGAGCGCTATACGCTGGACAGATTTATAGCCGATATCTCCCCGCAGGCGGACAGGATAGAGAAGGTAGAGATCCAGAAAGACGCGGACTTCAACGACACCGCGGTAGCCAAGATTACTTACCGGGACGGCGAAGTCAAGCAGCTGGGCATCATAAACCTTGCCGATATAATGAGCGAGTACATTTCCCCGGCCGCCGAGAGGGGCAGGATAACGGTCATTACGATACCGCCTTCAAACGCGGGCAACATATGGAGTTATATCCCCACGATTATTATTTTGATCATATCCGTGGTCTTTTTGTTCTTTATCGTTCAACAAATGCAGGGCGGCGGCGGGGGCAATAAGGTTATGTCCTTTGGCAAGAGCCGCGCCCGCGTCAACATGGACGATAAAAAGAAGGTGACGTTTAACAAGGTCGCCGGGCTTGAGGAAGAAAAAGAGGATTTAAAAGAGCTGGTGGACTTTTTGAAGGCCCCGGAAAAGTTCCGTGAAATCGGGGCGCGCATACCTAAAGGCGTTCTGCTTGTAGGCCCTCCGGGAACGGGTAAAACGCTGATAGCCAAAGCCGTCGCGGGGGAGGCCGGGGTGCCGTTTTTCAGCATATCCGGGTCTGACTTCGTGGAAATGTTCGTCGGCGTAGGCGCTTCCAGGGTAAGGGATTTGTTTGAGCAAGCCAAGAAAAACGCGCCGTGTATCGTCTTTATCGACGAGATAGACGCCGTGGGCCGCCGCAGAGGCGCGGGCCTCGGGGGCGGGCATGACGAACGCGAGCAGACACTTAACCAGCTGCTGGTTGAGATGGACGGCTTCGGCGTGAACGAGGGCGTTATTATCCTGGCCGCGACGAACAGGCCCGACATCCTTGACCCGGCCATCCTGCGGCCCGGGCGTTTCGACAGGCGCGTCGTCGTAGGCCGCCCGGACGTCAGGGGCAGGGAAGCAATACTAAGGGTTCACGCCGAAGGTAAAAAGATAGCGAAAGATGTGGATTTGAAGGCCGTAGCCCAGACTACGTCGGGTTTCACCGGAGCGGATTTAGAAAACCTATTGAACGAAGCGGCTCTCCTTGCGGCGAGGGACGATATGGAAGTAATTACTACCGAATATATCCGTAAAGCCTTTATTAAAGTCGGAATAGGCACCGAAAAGAAGAGCAAGGTCGTGTCTGAGCGTGAGCGCCGCTTGATAGCCTACCACGAGGCGGGCCACGCGATAATGTTCGAAATGATGCCCGAAACGTATCCGGTGCATTTGATATCCATTATCAGCGTCGGTATGGCCGGGGGTTATACAATGCCGCTCCCGGTTGAGGAGCGCGGTATCGAGACGAAGAACCGGATGACGCAGGAGATAGCGGTGCTGATGGGCGGCAGGGCCGCCGAGAAGCTGGTCTTCGGCGACATCACCTCCGGGGCTTCCCAGGATATCGAGCAAGCGACAAAAATCGCGCGTAACATGGTGACGCGTTTCGGCATGAGCGACGAGCTTGGCCCGATCCAGTTCGGCGGGGACAACGAAGAGGTCTTCATAGGCCGCGACTGGGGCCATGCCCGGAACTACAGCGAAGACATTGCGACGGTCATCGACAGGGAAATAAAGGGGCTTGCAAGCGGCGGTTATGAGCGCGCGTTGAAGGTTATCAGCGAAAATATGGATACCCTCCACAAGACGGTGAAGCTCTTGATGGAGAAGGAAAAAATTATGGGCGACGAGTTCCGCAGCCTCTTCCCCGAGGGCGTTTTGCCCGAGAAGGAGCGTAAGGACGCGATGGCGGCGACGGTCGCTCCGGCTGAACCGGTGCCTGAGAGCCCGGAACCCAGAGCCGAGAACCCAGATAGTTACTTGTTAAAATGACGCAGTTTAACATAATTAATATTGATGAAACAGATTCCACGAACAACGAAGTTAAAAAGCTCGCGGCGAAGGGCTTTCCTCATGGGACGGTCGTGAGGGCGGAGAGACAGACCGCAGGGAAGGGACGTTCGGGGAAGAGCTGGTCTTCGGTCGACGGCGGGTTGTTTTTCAGCGTTTTGCTTAGGCCGCCGGCGGAAATGGCGGTTAATCCCGGCATGATAACCCTGTCGGCAGGTATCGCGGCAGCGGAGACCGCTCGTAGTTTTGGCGTGAAAGCCGGTGTAAAATGGCCCAACGATGTTTTAGCAGGCGGCAGGAAACCCTATAGAAAGTTCTGCGGCATACTGGCGGAGACGAGCGCGGAAGACGGCGTTAGTGGGCCTGTGGTTTTGGGCATTGGCGTTAATGTCAATATAAAGAAATTTCCTACGGACATTGCCGGAATAGCTACGTCGATGTATCTGGAAACCGGAGGAGCCTTCGACAGCGTTCTTATTATGGAATCCATACTGCAAGCGTTTACCCCTCTGTATTACAAGGCGCTGGACGGTGACAGCGCCTTGATAATAGCGCGGTACAAGCAACTATGCTTGAATATAGGGGAAGTTGTTACATTGACTAATACCGTCACGGGAGAGCGTATAACGGGGCTTGTCTTGGATGTGGACGGCGGCGGGGGCTTGGTAATGCGCCTTGAATACGGGAGCGTTTATACCGCGTGGTCGGGTGAGGTTACTTTCAATGAAAAGTTATAAGTGAATAGTGAAAAGAGAAAAAATATAGATGCGGATTGGCAATGTCGAGATTAATGGGACTGTCGTCGCCGCGCCTATGGCGGGGGTTACTGACGGGGTTTACCGCGAAATACTTACGGGTTTCGGCGCGGCGCTGACATACACGGAAATGATCAGCGCGAAGGGCCTTATATACGGCGGGGAAGGGACGCTGCGGCTGTTGGAGATGGGAAGGACAAGCATACCGCAGACGGCGCAGCTCTTTGGCAGGGTGCCGGAGGAAATGGCTGAAGCGGCGCGGATACTGGAAAAATACCCTGCGTACCAGATAATTGATATTAACTGCGGATGCCCGGCGCACAAGATAATCAAGAACGGCGAAGGATCGGCGCTTATGCGGGAGCCGGAGTTGATTGGACGGATAGTGAAGGCTGTTGCTGAGGCCGTTAATAAGCCCGTAACAGTAAAGCTCCGCAAGGGATTTGGAAGGAATGACGACACGGCGGTTAAGGCGGCGGTTATCGCCTGGAAGAGCGGGGCTTCGGCGGTATGCGTCCACGGGCGCACAAGGGATCAGATGTATTCCGGCAAGGCTGACTGGGATGTTATCAAACGCGTTAAAGAAGCCGTTGACGTGCCTGTTATTGGCAACGGCGATGTGGATTCCCCGGAAGCGGCGCTGCGTATGCCGGAAGAGACGGGTTGCGACGCCGTTATGATAGGACGGGGGCTCTGGGGCAATCCCTGGCTTGTGAAGCGCAGCGATGTCTATATAAAAACGGGGGAATTACTGCCGGCCCCTACATTGGAACAACGTGTGGAAATGATTATGACACACATGGAACGCCTTGCGGCGGTGAAAGGCGAAATAGCCGCCGTCCGCGAGATGCGCAGGCATATTCATATGTACGTTAAGGGTATACCGGGCGCGCAGAAACTAAGGGCCGGGGTGAACACGGCTGAGACGATTGACGGGGTAAGGAATATTCTTTTTATTTAACCGCAAAGAACACAAAGAAACACATGGGAAAGAGGACGCTTTTATGGATATCTACATGCCCATGTCAACATCGGTAAGGCACAACCGAATCACCCAAACGCTGGCGGGAAGACTGCTGCACGAAATAGAGAATAATACTCCTTCTCGCCTAAAAGTTTCACTGCGTGAAACTCGAATCCTACGGATTCGCAAGGCATAAATGCCTTGTTTAGGCGGAAGTCGTAAGGGGGGGCTTGAGCTAGTAAAAGCCTCCTGTGCGCTAGCGCATTGAGTCTTTTACTGCTCAAGCAATATAATACGCTCCACGCGCTGTCGGAAGAATGTTCGCTGGTTCATTGGGGCAAGATAACGGAGCCGTCGAGTGTTCGCCTGGTGGATGTAAATAAGATTGAAGATTTGCGGAAATTTGCCGAATCAACGATTGAGGACTTGTACTACGTTCAGCCGGATTTGATGGTCTTCAAGTCGAATCTGTATGTGGAGAACAAAAGGCAGACCAAGACAGCCGGGCAGCCGGATTTAGTGGTCGAGGTGTGGTCGGACGGGAACTCGAAAGAGGATAGGGAGTTTAAGCAATATCTTTACTCGACATCCGGGATAACGGAGCATTGGTATATCGAGCAGGATTCAAATGATGTCGTCTGCTATCTCGGGAAGGAAAGGTTAAGGGATCAATCACTGACGGATATACTCGTATCCCGCCGGGGATTGCGGTTTGATTTGCGTTATCTAGCGTTGAAATAATTGTTGTCTAGGCCATAACCCGCATAAAAAATCCATGCCGTTCATAAAATTATAGACCGTAGGGGTGTTTTGGTAACCGCCGCTTAATCGGCGGTTACTCATGGAGAGGCGGAATGGCTATGCTGACGCGCGGCACATTCGCGTTTATAGAGTACGGCGGCGGGGCGTTAAAGGTGGAGAGGGCGGAACTGGCGGGCGAGCGGGGTTTCCGCGCGTTTCTGCCGTTCTCGGAAAACGAGGCGCTAGACGATAGGGAAGGCGCGGCGGAACAGGTTGGCAGGGCGGTAGAGGAACTGCGTAACCGTGAAGTGGCCGTGATACTGCCGCCAAAAAACGCGCCGATGGACAAAACCGACGGAAGGGTGTCGGTTGCGACGGGTGCGTTGCTGTTTCCTTTTTTCATTGCGGACTGCTGCAGGCTTGCATACAGAAAGACCAGGGGCAGCCGCGATATAAGCCACATAACGGCGCTTATAGCGGCGGGGCCGCTGAAGCTGACTGAACTGGCGGTAAACTGCCTTGCCGGGGATGTTAAGGCGCTGAATGTGGCGGCTACGGAAGAATTGTACAAGCTGGACGAAATGGCGGAAAATCTGCTCTACGACTACGGCGTGACGCTGACTGCTATGGAAGCCGGTAAAAACGCTTACGCGTCGGCGGATTTGATAATCAATATAAAGAACAATGCCGACAGGTACGAGCATGTATATAAAGAAAAGGCCGTGCTTGCCGATATCTCGGGCAACGAAGCAAGATTATGGGACATAGCGCGGCGCAGGCCGGATATAACGGCGTTCGACGGGGTGCGGCTTAAACTCAAGGTAGGCGCTGAGGACTGCCGCATGAATCTGCCCGTGCTGGAGCTGTTTATGTTCGTAAAAAGCCCGGCATATCGAAAACTTGCGGAGAGCGCGGCTTACGACCATCAGTCTGCCGCCCAGGTATCAAAGCTGCTGGAGCGTTACGGCGTTAAACCGGTCGCGATATGCAGGAATAATAAGACCATCTAACCAACAGTATAACAAAGGGGATGTAATTGTTGAGCGACAAGAAGATGCTGCTGACATATTCGGGGTTAAAAGAACGCGAGGACGAGCTGCGCGTGCTGAAAACGGTCAAACGTAAAGAGATTGCGGAGAAAATAAAGGAAGCCCGCAGTAAAGGCGACCTTTCCGAAAACGCGGAGTACGACGCCGCTAAGGAAGAACAGGCAAAATACGAGGCCCGCATTGTTGAGCTGGAAAAACTTCTGCGTAACGCCCAGGTCATCGACGAGGAAGACCTGGACACGGACCAGGTGGGTATCGGTTCACATGTGGTGCTGATGGACGAGGAATATGACGAGACCGTCGAGTACGCGCTGGTTGGCAGCGCGGAAGCCGACCCGAGCGAAGGCCGCATATCCAACGAATCGCCGTTGGGCAAGGGCCTGCTGGGCCGCAGGGAGGGCGACGAGGTTACGGTTGAAGCCCCGGCGGGGGTTATGAAATATAAAGTGTTAAAGATTAGTTAAAAGTTAAAAGATAAGAGTTAAAGGCAAAAGATAAAACAACAAGGAGACGGCGGATGAGCGTACAAGAGCAGCATATTAATAATGATACGGAATTGGAAATCACCGGGCAAATGAAAAACCGCAGGGACAAGCTCCGGGAGCTGCAAGACGCGGGTCACGACCCGTTCCGGCATGTGTTGTATGATGTTGATATCTCAAGCGGCGAGGTTCTGAGCCGTTTTGACGAGCTGGAAGGCACAGAGCAGTCCCTTGCCGGCCGGATAATGACGCGCCGTATCATGGGCAAGGCCTCATTCTTCAATATCCAAGACAAAGCGGGGCGGATTCAGGTATATATAAAGCGGGACGACGTGGGCGAGGAAACCTACGCCGCCTTTAAGCACTGCGACATCGGCGATATCGTCGGCGTTAAAGGCAAGGTATTCAAGACAGGCACCGGAGAAATTTCGATCCACGCGGACACATTTATACTCCTGTCCAAATGCCTTAGGGTTCTGCCCGAGAAATTCCACGGCCTTACGGATCAGGAAACGCGCTACCGCCACCGCGAGATAGACCTTATCGTCAATCCTGAGGTTCGGGAGACGTTTGTCAAACGTTCGCGCATAATCAGCTCCATCCGGGAGCTGCTGGACAGGGAAGGCTTTATCGAGGTGGAAACTCCTGTCCTTCAGACCGTGCCCGGCGGCGCTTCGGCGCGCCCGTTCCTGACCCATCACAACGCGCTGGATTTGGACATGCATCTGCGTATTTCACTTGAGCTGTATCATAAGCGGCTCATTGTGGGCGGGCTGGACCGGGTTTATGAGTTCGGCAGGGTGTTCCGCAACGAAGGGATGAGCGTAAAGCATAACCCGGAATACACGCTCCTTGAGCTGTACCAGGCCTATACGGACTATAACGGGATGATGGATTTGGTGGAGCGCATGTTCCGCAAAGCGGCCCTGGACGTTACCGGAAGCATGATTGTTAATTATCAGGGAACCGAGCTGGATTTCGGGAAGCCATTTAAGCGCATATCCATGTCGGACGCAGTACTTGAACACACAGGGATAGATTTTATGAAAATCTCGTTCGAGGAAGCCAAGTCGCTCGCCAAAGAAAGGCATTTGACCGTTGAGCCGCGTTACGGCAAGGGCGACATCCTTAACATGTTCTTCGATGAGTATGTTGAGAAGCATTTAATACAGCCCGTGTTTATTATGAACCATCCGATAGAAATTTCGCCGCTGGCAAAGCGTCTTCCGGGGAACCCCGATTATACGGAGCGTTTCGAAGGCTATATATACGGCAGGGAAATGAGCAACGCCTTCTCCGAGCTTAACGACCCCATCGACCAGCGGGGCCGCTTCGAGTACCAGGAGAGCCTGCGGGCCGCCGGGGACGACGAGGCCCAGCGTATTGACGAAGAGTTTATCGAAGCCCTTGAATATGGGATGCCTCCTACGGGCGGCCTGGGCGTCGGCGTAGACAGGCTGGTAATGCTGCTGACCGATTCGGCGTCCATCAGGGACGTGTTATTATTCCCGACGATGAAACCGCTGTAAGAGCAGGTAATAGGTTATAGGTAAGAGGTAATATACTGATGAAAAAACTGCGATTATTTATAATGTTATTATCCATAACGCTGCTAGCGGGCTGCGGGCATTTGTATTTCAATGTCATCGACGGGAGCAGCGAGAGCCTTACCGATGTTATAGACCCGTCGCAGCGTATGGTTTCCTCACGCTCCGAGCCAGCCTTTGTCGCCGCCGTTACGCCGGCTTCCGGTCAGGAAGCCGAAGACATACCGCCCGAGCCCACAGGCATAAACTACGACAGGGACGTGCTTGAAAGCCCGCTAATCTCTTTCGCCGCGTATAAAAAACCTGTAGAGGCTAGAGGGTTGTACCTCAGCTCCAATGCGGCGGGAGTGTCTAACACTTTTATAAACAGGCTGGATTTTATCGAGCAAAAGGGTATGAACGCCATTGTTATCGACGTCAAGGACGACCTCGGCAACATGACATTCAAAGGAAAGCTCCAATCAGCCGACGAATCGGGGATTTCCGTCGCGAACATACCCGATATCGACGCGCTGATGGCGGAGCTGAAGGCAAGGGACATATATACCATCGCGCGTATCGTGTCGTTCCGCGATCAGGCTGTCGCCAATGTTCACCCTGAGTTTATCCTAAAACTCACCGACGGGACGGAGCTGTGGACGGAGGAGAGCGGAAACACATTTTGCTGGCTTAACCCATATAATAAGGACGTATGGACATACATACTGGACATCGCAGTGGAGGCCGCTAAAGTGGGTTTTGACGAAATACAGTTTGATTATGTCCGCTTCTCCACCAGTCAGCGCGTAAAGATAGCCGATTTTGGTTTTGATCCCGAAAGTAATGGCAATCCTTCGTTTATAGAGACGATTTGTGATTTCGGCAGATACGCGATGGAGCGGCTCAAGCCATATGGGGTGAAGGTTTCGGCGGATGTCTTCGCTACGGTTATAATAAGCGACCTGGACGCCTCGCTGATAGGCCAGGATTTCACACAGTTGGCCGGAATCTTCGATATAGTATCCCCTATGGTCTACCCGTCCCATTACGGAAACGGCACCTTTGGGATTGCGAATCCAGATTTGAACCCGTATGAGACATTAAACGAAACATTCAAAATAATGAATCAAAAGCTGGAGAACTCCGACGCCCCCAAGAAGGCCGTAATCCGGCCGTGGCTCCAGGATTTCACCGCTTCATGGCTGGGCAGCGGTAAGTACCGTAATTACGGCGGGGATGAAATAAACGCTCAAATCAAGGCCTGCGCGGACAATGGAATGACGGAATGGCTTTTATGGGATTCAGCGAATAGATATAATGGAGCTGCGAGCGGTTTATGACGAAGAGCGAAGAAAAAAGAATAATACTGATGACCAAACTGGCTTCCTATGACAAGGAGCATGGCGAGAAGGACCGTAAAATGGCCGAATTCTTCCGGCATGACTATGTCTACCGCCGCAATGTTACCACGCGGTTCTTTACGCTGTTAGGCAGCCTTATTGTGGTGCTTTTTTATTTCATGCGCCGTATTATCATAGAGCATCTGGATATTCTGGATTTAACGGGGGAGGTTGTGGATGATCTGATCAAGATGAGCATATTCGTAGTCTTGATGCAGGTGGCATACACCCTTATCGGTTTTTGGGCTCATGCGAGGGACTATAACGCCGCGCAGGGACGTATTAACGAATACTTCGAAGGCTTGGATGAATTATCACAGTTGTCGCAGAAGAAGGATGAAAAATCAAAGACGGACAGGCGCGGACGCGCCGGGGAGGTTGCGGCCAGACGGTATGAACCCGACGATGGTTACGATTTTAAAGATTAGGGAGCAGTTAATCAGGCTTTTCAAGAATTATGAAAATGTCGCGCTCTTCGGGGTCAAGCTCCTGATGGGCCTGTTTATATTCGCGAATATTAACGCCGTAGGGAATTATATGGAGCCATTTGGAGGCCTTGTCACGTTCGGCGGCGGCATCTTCTACACCGCAGGCCTTGCCGCGCTCTTCGCCATCGCCCCTCCTACGGCGGCCCATTTTATTGTCCTTCTTGCGATTATGCTGCAAATATCCTTGTCTCTTGAGTTGATGGCTATCGTCTTTTTAATTGGCGTATGTATACTGGTTTTTTATTGCAGGATTGAACCCAAGAAGAGCTATATAATAACCGCAATGGTACTGGCTTATTATTTAAAGATGCCTTACGCCGTCGTGCTTACGGCAGGGCTGTACGCCGGATTCTCCGCGATTATCCCTGTGGTGATAGGCGCAGCGGTATGGAGCTTTCTTCCGATGTTCGGCAGCCTTGCCGGAACCCAAACGGCGGCTGGCGGTTCGGGGCTTGACGTAACGCAGATAACGGATACGCTGACCAACATAGCCACTACGATGGAAGACACCGCGACGGGGAATCTCCAATGGGTATTCGAAGCCTTTTTCTTTGCGATGGCTATAGTCCTGGTATACGCGGTATCCAGGCTCACCGTAAATTACGCGAAGGAGCTGGCGCTGGGACTAGGAGGGTTTTTGTGCATATTCGGCGGGATAATGGCCTCAAGTGTCGGTGGTTCAGGTGCGAATATCTTGGGCATCATTTTCTTCTCAATACTGTCCGTGGCAGCCGCGCTGACGATCCGGTTCTTTGATATAGCGCTGGATTATAAAAAGGTGGAGTATGTGGAGTTTGAAGATGAGGACAGCTATTATTATGTAAAAAAGGTTCAAAAGATGCGGAGCGGGGAAACCGCCCCCGAAATAAAGCGTGTTCTGGCTATTCCCAGCGTTCCAAAAAGAAAACCACCCGAAAGGCCTGCTCCCGCCAGAGGCACCGCTGCAAAGGACAAAGCACGCGGCAGCGCGGGGCGTACCGCAACGGCCTCCCGTGTCGGCGCGTATTATGACGTTGACGAGCCTGACGATACAGACGGTCGTTATATTCCTGAATACCGCCCGTCAGAGGCCCGGTCTGCCAGGAAGCCCGCCGAAAGGTCCGCGCCTCGGGGCAAAGCCTTTAAAGCGACGCCGGAGCCCAAGCGTAATTATATAGACGACGATATGGATTATGACGACGAAGAGTGGAACAGATGAACATCATTGAATGGATAATCGGCAACCTGAATTTAACAGGCCTACGTATGCCGGAAATAGGCCTTAGTTCAGTAATTGACATGTTAATTATAGCCTTTCTCATGTACAGGGTCTTGATATGGATTGCAAAAACCAGGGCCTGGACTGTTATTAAAGGCATTACCCTTCTCGCGGTTATTTATTTCTTGTCGGATGTATTGAAGCTGCATACTATCAGGTTTTTGATCCTTAACACGTTTGACGTGGGTTTAATCGCGCTTATCGTTATCTTCCAGCCGGAGGTACGCAAGGCTCTGGAGCAGATAGGCAAAGGCACGGTAGCATTTAACATCAATAAACTTGTGGGCGGGGACGCCGAAACGGACGACGATATTAAATCCAACGCCGTAGACGAGGTTATCACGGCCTGCAGGAAGATGAGCATGGAGCGCACCGGCGCGCTGATAGTCCTCGCGAACGAGGTGCCGCTGGGCGATATTGAATCCACAGGAACGCGTCTGGACGCGCTGACGACCCATCAGCTCATCATTTCCATTTTCGAAGACAAAATGCCGCTGCATGACGGGGCTATAGTTATAGGCAAGAATCACCGTATAAACGCCGCGGGATGTATCCTCCCGCTGACTGAGAAGGAGATTGGGTCGGAGCTGGGAACCAGGCACCGCGCCGCGGTGGGATGCAGCGAAGCGTCGGACGCGAACGTGGTCGTCGTCTCCAATGAAACAGGGTTCATTTCTATCGCCTCCGGCGGCAAGCTATATAAAAACCTTAGCGAAGTAGAGATACGCAGTATGCTCTACGGTATGAAAAAGCCGCCCAAGCGTAAGCTGGCTTCATTTTTTAAGGGTGTCAACAGGGGTTGAACAGCGTGCTTGAAACATTAAAGAACATAATAAAAAAACTAAAACCGGGGTTTTTAGCCGCTTCGGTGATTTTGTCGTTCGGTTTATGGTTTATCCGGGCAAATCTTACCGATCCGATGTCTTATGAGAGCCTATGGCTTTCTTTAAGACTGCTGAACGAGGATGTTCTTACCGAGAATTCAAGGCTTATCCAGAACCCGCGCGAGCTTCAAAATGTGAGGGTAAGAGTGAACGTAACCGGCCCCGAAAGCCAGCTGTCGCTTTTGCACGAGAATGATACGATCTACGCGTATATTGATTTAGACAGCTCGGAATTGGTGTATATCTCTAACGCCCGTTTAGGCCAGCCCATGCCCGTGCGTATCGGGATAGGGTTCGGCGAAGCCGTAAACCCGGAATCCTATTCGATAACGTCGATTTCGCCGGAACTGACGGATATTATACTGGACCGTAACGCTAGGAAGCCTGTTAATGTCACGGTTTACCGAAACGGAACGCCTCCCGCCGGGTATGTGGCGGGTGACACGGAGCAGGAGCCCCGTTCTATCGATGTCGCCGGCCCTTATTCAGTCATCTCTAAGATCGACACCCTCGGCGTTGAGGTGGATTTATCCCAGGCCCGTGACGACATTGAGGAAGTGAGCGTGCTGAGGGCCTATGACCTTGATCATTTGGTTGTGGACTTAACCGGTGTCGAAATGGAGAGCAGAGAGGTTCACTTCAAGATACCCGTTTACACAGAGAGCGCCGTGGACATCGCG
>JAISVU010000023.1 GCA_031271375.1 Clostridiales bacterium
CTAATATATTTCCCATGCTCATCGCCTCCTCGTCCAGAGCGTATACCAGGGCTTCTTTTCGCCGTAGAGCTTCCACCGCAGGTAATCATCCAGCAGAATCCCGACGACGGCCAGCGCCATCCACGCGAACGTGAACGGCAGGGATACCTGGCCCAGCAGGTTTAGCGGCAAATCGCTGTAGTCCCAGACGTTCAAGCCGAGCCACTTATTGATTATCAGCCCGCCGATGAACTCGACGACCGTGACCACGATTCCGCCGATGACGGACTGGCGCGCAATCCCCATTTCCCAGGGCAGGAAGTTGTTTATCCCGCCGATAAGCAGGAAACACAAACCACCGACAATAAACATGGAGGGGTGGCTTGAACCCCTCCATAGCACCTCAATAAGGTAATAAATGAACCCGCCCCAGAGCCAGAGCGTATTTATCTTCAAGAATTTACTCACCAGTCTCGCCGCCTTCCCTCGGTGCAGCCGCCGCAATCAGCGCGTCCATGCTCTCCTGTAAATCTTTGGGCAGCTGCGCGCCGTAGGCAATGCCGTCCAGTTGCTTCACCGTAGCCCGCTTTATCCAGGCGTTCAGGTGATTACAGTAGGTGCGGTGATAGAAGATGTGACTCATCGCGGCGGCGGCCAGGGCCAGGAATTCGGAAGCGGGGTAAAGCCTGCACAGTTCTCCGTCCGCATGATAGGGTACGGCAGCAGCCCCTTCTTTGACAGTTGAGAGCTGTGCCATCAGCTCGGTTTGGTCGTGGTCGGTGAGGCTGTAATGTTTATCCCCTACCGTGACCCCGGCATATATCGCGGCGCTGCAGTCCGCGCCTATCTCGCGTTTCTTCGCGGCCTTTACCTGTGCAAGGTCGTTCCAGTCTGCGGGCGGTTCGATGCCCTTTTCGCGTAAAATCTGGCTCCGGATGCTGTCCGGCCTGTGATTAACCATTAATCTGTACCTCCCTGAAACGCTCCGGTGATCGCGGAAATGGAACCGCCCTGGTTGCTAGGCCCCCGGTTCGCTGACACGTCGAAATTGAACGCGTTGCCGTTGGCAACGGTTGTATTGGCAAACAGATACTTCGTTTTGTTTATGACGGCCTGGGTTGCGTCTTCCCACGCGGGCGGGGTGTCGTTTGCGTTGTTGGTAACAAGGGCTTGAAACGCGCCGTCGGGCGGAATGTTCCGGGTAACGTCCATAACCATCTGCGTTATAAGCCCGTCGGCTGGCAGCGGTTTTCCCAGGGTCACCCTCACCACATAAACGGCCTTGATAAATGTGACCGTGAACACGGTGACCTTGTTTTGGGCCGTCGTAACCGTTACCGTCATCGTGTGCGGGCCGTTCGACAGCGTGATGAAGTATTCCAGCGGCACGCTGAAGGTGTTGGCCGAGCCCAGCGCTGCGGTGTATGTCCGCATTGTCACGCCGTCCATTTTTTCGACGACGGTAACATTTTGGTCATCTTCCTGGGTTATAGTGTACTGCCAGTCAAAGGCGTCGTCCTTCGTCCCCAGGTCGGTTACAGTCGGCCCAAGTATAACGGCGGGGATACTGTTGTCCACGGCGCGAACGGGGCTTGCGGTATATGCCGAGGCCGCCCCGCTGTCGTCCTTCGCGCACACGCGGTACTGGACGGTGTTAATGCCCTTCGCGACAATGTCGGAATAGAACGTGTTCGGGCCTTCGTAAATCTTTATGAACGACCCACTGTTGACTGCCCGCTCGAAAACGTAAGTCACCGGGTTCCCTTCGGGGTCTGTGGATGTGTCGCAGGACACGAGGACGTTCCCGCCGCCCTGGATAAGCACCGGAACATTGATGTTCGCCGGGGCTGATGGGGCGGTATTGTTGATAACCGTAACCTGGCTGCTGGTTTTCCAGGCGCTTGTCAGGCCTTCGCTGTCGTAAGCGGCGGCGCGGGCCATAAAGCTCGGGGTTCCGTAAGGCACGTTGTAAGTGGTGTTGGTCAAGGTGCCCTGGTAAATCCGGTTCCATGCGCTGCCGCCGTCCGCGCTTATTTCGGCGTAATACCCGGCTAGGTTGCCTTCCGCGTCGGAGGATGCGCCCCAGGACAGGGTGATGGTCGTGCCGCCATTGATGGATGACGGGATTGTGACGGAACTGGGGACGGTAGGAACAGTGTTAGTCAGTGATCCGTCATCATAAACCAACATCGTGTCCGGCAGGACTATTGCGGGGCGGTCGTACCCACCAGTATTTCCAGTAGCATAAATAGCTAAAGAACCGACACCTAATACAAACCAAGCATATGTCGGATTTATATTGTATACATTTGGAGAGCGAAGCGACCAGGTCGGTTGTTGGGGGCCTTGATGCAGATAAGCCTTGCGTTGTTCGCTTTGGTTATCCCATGACCCCGCGCCATTAAAATAGGAAAGCACTGCCCCTTCGTCTGCTATATGCTGGTTCGAACCGCCTGCGCCAACCTCATTGCAACTCAAATGGAAAACGCTAACCGCAAGCCCGTTCGATCCGGTGTAAACATACGTAGACAATCCCTCGCCAGGCCGATACGGTATCTTGACCTGCTTAATCCGAGATTGGATTGCCGGATCAATCATATTTAGGTACGTACTGTTTAAATAATTGTTAGTTGAACTGTTGGCATAATCATTAATGCCATCGGTGTTCCAAACCCGGTATTCATACAAATACCGCTGTAACAGAATTGTCCCGCCGTTGAAGCTATTATCATAAGCTATCGAAGGCTTGCCTTGATGAACGACAATAAAATCCCTGTCAGCCCCATTAACCGGAATCTTAACAATGGAGCCGATTGCCTTGCTGCCCAGTGTTGCTGCCATATATTCAACCTCCTTTATTTTAGGCATAAAAAAGGCGCACCCGTCAAGATGCTCCTTCGCTTGTAATGCTATCTGCTTAACTTATACAACGCGTATTGATTCAGCGATACCCCTTCCTTCTCGGCCTCAATACTCAGCCGCTGGTGCAGGGATTTAGGAAGCCTCACCAAAAACTTCCCGCTGTAATCGTTTTGGTTTACGGGCTCGGGTATCGGATCGCCGAACTCCAGTTTGGTTTCCAGCCATCCTTCCATCGCTTCCCGAAGGCTTTCCAGGGCTTCTTCTTTCGTCGCCCCGTCGCTGTGGCAGCCGTCAAGCTCCAAAACCTTGCTGAAATAATAGCCGCCGCCGTCGTCCGGGATGTGCTGCACGATGTAATTATAGGGCAGCCCCACGTAATAGCTTAAATCCTTCTCCATATTTTTCAGGCGGGCTACTGGCCAATTCTGGTCAGGATGTCTGTAACATACGAGATTTTCAAGGGATTGCTGTACTTTATAGTCGTGAGATCCCCGGCCTGATTACGGAAATGATAATGAGAGCCGTTAGTCCTCACATGATGATAACCATAATGCTCCAGAACCTTCGCGCCTTCATCAAACCGGATTCCTTTCGGCTGCGTTTTCATTTTCTCAACAATTTTATCGACACCCGCCACTTCTTCACCTCCTTTAAACATGATACTATATTCGGTATCATATGTCAAGATTTAGAACTCAATCCTCCGCATACCTTTGTTCCACGTCCCTTCCATCTCAACGCCGTCCAGGTTTTCGAAAGTCACAATGAACGGGTTCCCGGTGACATCATTCAAATACATCTCTTCCAGGCGGTCTAAACGCCCCGCCAGAGCCTCGTCTGCGGCGTGAAGGTTCGGGTGGGCCTCGGAGTCTTCGTTATGCTCCTCGATAAGCTCTTCGATCCGGGCGATAATCATCGGCAGAATCACGACGTTACAGTATTCCGCGACGTCTTCGGCGTTCATAAAGGCGACAGTATCGTATTTGACGTCGATTACCATACCCTCGCCGATAATAATCGACACAGGGAAGCGCCGGACATCCCAGGAACCCTTACCGTAAGCTGAAACCCACTGGGGTGCTGCGCTGAACCCGGCGTACAGCAAGAGGATATCGGCGTCCCGGTTGTCCGGGTCGTCGGGGTTCGCCACAAAAATACCGTATTCCGAAAGCCAAAAGCCATTGGCCAGCCCGCCGTTCATATCGCTGCGGTATTCAATCGTAAACCGCACCGTGTCGCCGTCGTAAGTCGGAACCGTTGACGTGGCCTCAGCCACAGGCGCCAGCAGATTTCCAACGCTGCCGAATGAAGATTCGTCCGTGCCCTCCGGCCAGATGCCTTTACCGACAAGAATCTTTGAAAAAGTAAACGGCGAGGTATATTGCCCCGCTGTCATCCTCGCTATCATGCTACGCCCCGCGTCGGTTATCTTGAACCCGTAGGGCTTTTTTCCGGCATATTAAGACCCCCCTTAGAATATTTGCGCATCCATGTTGACGATGAAATTCTTCGTGTTGTATATCTTTATCAGCGCGTCCCCGACCGTGGCCCCGGCCGGGAGGCCCAAAGCCGCGATCGTCGCCGCCGACAGCGCGGTGTTCTGCTTCGCGTTAAGCGCGGCCTGCTGGGCCGTGCTCACGGGCTTATTAGCGTCAGCGGTGTTGTTGACGCTGCCCAGGCCCACTTGAATCGCTGTAACCATATGAGGATTATAGCTATTCCGTTTTAAAATAGGCTGACACAGCATCGTGGATTTCAGCGTATTTTTTAGAATGCAAGCGCAGCCA
>JAISVU010000063.1 GCA_031271375.1 Clostridiales bacterium
CATCTATGTCAGCAGCTACGCCAATTACACGGTTATCTACGGCAGCATAGCCAGTATATTTATCATGCTGATGTGGCTCAACTTTATAACCGCTTTCCTGCTGGTGGGGTCTGAAATAAACGCCCTTCTCTCCGATAATTTCGACGAAAAGGAAGTCAAGCGAGTGCTGTAGCGGTTTGAAAAAGGCGCGGGACCCCAAAAATTGTGCTAAATAACATGCACTCATTTTGTGAACTTTTATCTTGATTTAATAATAGTATAGAGGTATAATAAATAAATTATTATTTTCGTCAGGGCTGTTTCCGGAATTTCGGTCTTGAGTTCCGGGCCTTGTTTAAAGGGAGGTGGATTATATGACATCAGTGACAAGAATCGGAATGATTACCGATCATCGGGCATCCAACGAGATTTATGCGGAAATTATGGAAAATATGAGGCGTTATCATCCTTCTAAAGACTTTGATGTCGTTGATAAGGCTTATAAAGTCGCAGTGGACGCCCATAAGGATCAGCTAAGGGCTTCGGGAGAGCCGTATATAGTCCACCCATTAGAGGTCGCGAGGATTCTGACGGATATCGAGCTGGACAAAGAAACTATCACCGCGGCTATCCTGCACGATGTTATCGAGGACACGCGTTATACCTATGACAATATTGCCGAAGGATTCGGAGAAGAGATAGCGATGCTGGTTGACGGGGTAACGAAGCTCACGAAGATGCAGTATGAAAATCCCGGCAGCGAGGGCAAAAAGCCCAATGAAACCGACATACAGGCGGATAACTACCGGAAGATGTTCCTTGCCATGTCTCATGATATCAGGGTCATCATTATCAAAATTGCGGACAGGCTGCATAACCTGAGAACCCTAAGACATATGCCGCCCGAACACCAAAAGCGAAAAGCCGACGAAACACTGGACATATACGCCCCTCTTGCCCATAGGCTGGGCATTGCGAAGATACGTTACGAACTGGAAGACCTCGCTTTCAAGTACCAAAACCCTGCCGCTTATGAAGACTTAAAAATCAGGATACAGCGTAAGCAAGGCGAACGCAGGGCCTATGTGGAGCGTATCGTTGAAAGCATTAAGCAAAGGCTAGAGGACTACGGGGTAGCCGCTGAAGTGGAGGGCCGTCCTAAGCACTTTTTCAGCATATATAAGAAGATGATGCAAAAGGGAAAGACGCTGGATCAAATTTTTGATTTATTTGCGGTAAGGGTTATTGTTCAAACAGTAAACGACTGCTATCATGTTCTTGGCGCGATGCACGAAATGTATAAGCCGGTTCCGGAACGTTTTAAAGATTATATAGCGATGCCAAAGGCCAATATGTACCAAGCAATACACAATACGCTGATCGGCCCTGAAGGCGAGCCCTTTGAAATTCAAATAAAAACCCGTGATATGTATAGAACCGCCGAGTACGGAATTGCAGCCCACTGGAAGTATAAGGAAGGCCAAAGGCCGGGGAACGCCGGCGGTATAAGCGGCGATATGAACGACCAAATGAGCGACCCCGAGATTAAGCTCTCCTGGCTCAGGCAAATGATGGAATGGCAGCGGGACGTATCTGATAGCACCCAATTCCTGAGTGAGCTAAAACAAGACCTCAGCCTGTATAAAGATCATGTGTACTGTTTCTCTCCCAAAGGCGCGGTTATAAACCTGGTCACGGGAGCGACGACAATCGACTTTGCTTACGCGATACACAGCGCCATCGGAAACCAGATGGTAGGGGCAAAGGTCAATAACCGTATGGTACCAATACACACCGTACTTGCCACGGGCGACAGGGTGGAAATCATCACCAGCCAGAACTCCAAAGGCCCCAATATGGACTGGCTGAAGATAGTGAAAACAGGAGCCGCCCGAACCAAGATACAGGCCTGGTTCAAGAAACTCAACCGTGAGGATAATAAGCAAAAGGGCGTTGAGCTGCTGGAAAAAGGTGCGAAAAAGAAGAATCTGACACTTGATGACCTGACCGAACCCGCTTATATCGCGGCGGCTTTGAATAGATACAGTTTGACGGACTGGGACACTTTATGCGCCGTCGTAGGCCACGGAGGGCTCTCCGAGGGCCAGGTAATCAATAGGCTGCATGACGAGTACATGCGCGATAAAGGCGCGGCTCTCAAAGACGAAGAGAAGATCATGCAGTTAATCAACGAGGGGCAGTCCGGCAACGCGAAGCATAGGCATGAATCCGGTAAAGGCATCACAATTATGGGCATTGAGGATATGTCCGTGCGGTTTGCCCGCTGTTGCAACCCGGTTCCGGGCGACGAAGTGGTGGGATTTATCACAAGAGGCCGAGGAATTACCGTGCATCGCTCAGACTGCATAAATATTATTAGCCTGGAAGATTCGGAACGTATGCGTCTAACACAAGTGGAATGGCATTTACCCGAAAACACGGGCAAGGCGCAGGAATTCAGAGCTTCGTTAGACATTTTATGTGAGGACAAGGCGGGGCTTGTAATGGAAATAACCCGATTGTTGCTGGACGAGAAAATCAATTTGGACAGTATAAATTCCCGTAAAAACAAGAATGGAACGACGGTAAACATCAAGTTTCCTATCTCGGGCAGGGGGATGCTGGAAAAGCTGACAAATAAGTTAATGAAGATAAACGGGGTTTACGATGTAGCGAGGACTGTATCATAAAGCATTCGAATGAAGATGACGATTAATAATATGAATACTAATGAGAGGTGTAGAAGGACTATGAAAACCATAACCCTAAGCATCGGATATCTGCAGGAAAACGCTTATATATATTATGATGAGATTGAGAAAAAGGCCTGCGTCATTGACCCGGGCGGCGAGGCGGATCGCATAGCCGCACGCGCCGCGGAAGAAGGCCTGGAAATCATATATATCCTTCTTACCCACGGTCATTATGACCACATCGGAGGGGTTCAAGCGCTGAAGGCCGCCACAGGCGCCGCGGTGCTGGCTCACGAAGACGAAGCGCCTGTTTTGTCTAACGTAAGAAGCAGCTACGCCGCCGCCCCGCTTGAACCAGACGGATATCTAAAGGACGGAGACAGCGTTGCCATAGGCAGCCTTAAACTGGATGTTATCCACACCCCGGGGCATACATCCGGGTCCTGCTGTTATTATGATAAAAATAACAACATCCTCTTCTCGGGGGATACGCTATTCAGGGAATCTGTCGGGAGGCATGACTTCCCCACAGGGGATAGGGTAAAGCTGATGGACTCTATCAGGGACAGGCTTCTTACGCTACCGGATGAGGTATGGGTTCTTCCCGGGCATAATCAGGAAACGACGGTTAAACACGAAAGAAAAAACAATCCGTTTATCAAGTAGATGGATTTTATACTTAAAGGCCATGACTGCGAACACGCGGTTCAAACGATGATTCAAGTGTTTTTCCCAAACGAGGGCTATAAAAGACGGGAACTGCCGCCTGAGAACGGTAAAGCCGTCGTCAGTGAGCTGAGGGACGGCGTATGTTACGCTTCGGTAGTGGAGAACGGCGCGGAACAAGCGCGGGGGAGCCATCCCGTCAAACCCTTTATTAATAAGGCCGATGAGAAAAAGGCTCTGACCCAGGCCCTGGCTTTGGCTATTTATAAAGCTCTGTCTGACCTGACGGGTTACAGGCCCCCCTGGGGAACCCTGACCGGGGTGCGCCCTGCGAAGATCATAACGGAACTGCGCTCTAGCGGTTTTTCATATGAGTACGGAGCCGGATACCTGAGGGAGGCTTATAATGTCGGCGAAGACAAGATAAGCCTGTGCCTGGAAGTAGCCCGGGCCGAGGAACGCTTCATAGCAGGCTCAACCGGCAAAGACTGCGGCATTTATATAGGCATTCCGTTTTGCCCCACAAGGTGCAGATACTGCTCCTTTGTCTCATATCCGATGGATCGCAGCGGCGTGTTCTTAGAGGATTATTTTAGAGCCCTGTTCAAGGAGCTGGATTATCTCGGCAATGCGGCAAGGGATAAGAACGTCCGGGCCGTATATGTGGGCGGCGGCACGCCTACCTCATTAGAGCCGAATATGCTGGACAAGCTGCTCTTAAAAATAAAGACGCAATTCGATGAGGCCGCCGAGCTGACTGTGGAAGCGGGCCGCCCGGACAGCATTAACCGCGAAAAGCTGGCTGTTCTGAAGGCATACGGGGTCACGCGCATAGCGATTAACCCCCAAACCATGTCGGAAGTCACGCTGAAGCGCATTGGAAGAAATCATACCCCCGCTGACTTTCTCCGGGCTTACGAACTGGCGGAGGGTATGGGCTTTGATAATATCAACTGCGACGTTATAATGGGCTTGCCTGGAGAAGGCCCGGCGGACGCGGAGCATACGTTTGAAACCCTGGCCCGGCTGAACCCGGCCTCCGTAACCGTCCATACGCTGGCGATGAAACGCGCGGCCGAGCTGAATCAGGTTATAGGCAGGTACGGCGCGGAGGCGGAGAAGACGGCGGAGCCGCTCAAAACGGTGTCGGATACCATTTCGCGGATGCTTGAAATATCGCGAAAGGCCTGCGCGTCTATGGGTCAGAGGCCCCATTACATGTACCGGCAGAAGAATATGGCCGGCAATTTTGAAAATGTAGGCTACGCAAGGGACGGGTATGAGTGCATATATAACCTACAGACGATGACGGAGGCCCAAAGCGTCCTCGCGGCGGGGGCCGGAGCGGTGACAAAGGTGATTTACCCCAGTATTAACTTGATAAAACGCGCTTTTAACGTAAGGGATATCGCCGGGTATATCGGCAGGATAGATGAAATGATAGGACGGAAGAGAAAACTGCTCAGTGGAGAGTGATATCAATGACATATTCAAGGCCAAAAGGCACCGCCGATATATGGGGCAAGGACATAGCGGCGTGGCGGCGCGTCGAGGACGCTATAAGGGCGTTGTGCCGCGCGTTTTGCATAGACGAGATAAGGACGCCGATGTATGAGTATGAGGAGCTGTTCCGCCGGGGGATAGGCGAGACCACTGACGTGGTGCAGAAGGAGATGTTCACGTTCACCGACGCGGGAGGGCGGGATTATGCCCTGCGCCCGGAGGGAACCGCCGGGGTGGTTAGGGCTTTTATTGAAAACGGGATGTCTTCGCTGTCGATGCCGCAGAAGCTCTATTATATCATGCCGGTGTTCCGGGCCGAGAAGCCGCAGAAGGGCCGTTACAGGCAGCATCACCAGTTCGGGATAGAGTACATCGGGGCGTATAACCCCGAATGCGATGCCGAGGTCATATCCGTCGCGAGGGAGCTTTTGTTCAAGCTGGGCATAGAAGACGTGGAACTGCATATCAACAGCATTGGCTGGCCCGAATGCAGGGCCAAGTATAACAACGCGTTTAAAACCTTTCTTGGGAAAAATATAGACAAACTCTGCCCCACATGCCGGGAGCGTTTCGAGAAGAACCCGCTGAGGGTGCTGGACTGCAAGAACGAGAGCTGCAAGGCTCTGATGGCCGGAGCGCCTACGTCCGTCGACACGCTGGATAAGGAATGCCGTGCTCATTTCATGGGGGTTCTGGCGGCTTTGGAAGCCCTGGGCATCGATTATATCGTCGATCCGTTCCTAGTCAGAGGGCTGGATTATTATACAAGAACCGTCTTTGAGTTTAAATCCACAAGCCTCGGAGCCCAGGATACCGTGTGCGGCGGCGGGCGATACGACGGCCTTATCGCGGAGTGCGGCGGGCAGGACACGGCTTCGGTGGGCTTTGGCATGGGCATAGAGCGGCTGCTGCTTATAATGGAAGAGAAGGGCCTTATCAAAGCGCAGACGGATGAAACCGGCCCCGTCTTTATCGGCTATATAGGATACAGCGGTAAAAACGCCGGGGCGAGGCTGGCGCTGGAGTTGCGCCGGGTCGGGATTCCCTGCGAGTATGATATAATGGAGCGGGGCGTAAAGGCCCAAATGAAACGCGCCGACAAGCTGAACGCCGCGTATTCAATAATCATCGGCGACGACGAAGTCGAAACCGGCCGCGTCAAGATAAAGGATATGCGGACGGGGGAAGCGGTTGAGAAGGGTATAGATGATGTAATAACCTATTTTAAGGAGAATAACTGATATGTCGGAAACATTATCGGGCATGAAGCGCACCCATATGTGCGGAGAGCTGAACGAAACCCATAACGGCGCGGCGGTAACGGTCATGGGCTGGGTGAACAAAACCAGGGACCTGGGGCCGCTGGTGTTTATAACCCTGAGGGACAGGGAAGGCATCGTTCAGCTGGCCTTCGACGATAAAACCACAAGCCCCGAAGTATTCGCAAAGGCCAAGTCCGCTAAGAACGAGTATGTCCTGGCCGCGTCGGGGACGGTATCCCTGCGGGCGGATAAGGATATAAACCCCGATATGGCGACGGGTAAAATCGAGATAAAGGTTGACGAACTGCGTATCCTGTCGGAGGCCGAAACCCCGCCCTTCCCCGTAGGCGCGGCCGGCGTCAAGGAAGACATGCGCATGAAGCACCGCTATCTGGACATGCGTAGGCCCGAGATGCAGCGGAATTTCTTGATACGCCATAAAACCAATCAGGCCGTCCGCGAGTTTTATTCACGCGAGGGCTTTTTGGAGATAGAGACGCCGTGCCTTACCAAAGGCACTCCTGAGGGAGCGAAGGAGTATATTGTCCCCTCCCGCGTCTTCCCCGGTAATTTTTATGTTCTGCCGCAGTCGCCGCAGCAATTCAAACAAATGTTGATGGTAGGCGGCTTCGACCGGTATTTTCAACTGGCCCGCTGCTTCCGGGACGAAGATAACCGCGCGGACCGCCAGCCGGAGTTTACGCAGCTGGACGTGGAGATGAGCTTTGTCGATACCGAGGACATTCTTGCGAACAGCGAACAAATGTTGCAATATGTGTTCAAGAAGGTAATTGGATTAGACGTAAAGCTCCCGCTGAGGCGCATGACCTATGCCGAGGCGATGGATAAATACGGTTCCGACAAGCCGGATTTGCGTTTCGGCATGGAGATAAACAACGTCAGCGGCATCGTGAAGGATACGGAATTCGAGGCCTTCAAGGCGGCGCGGGCTGAGGGCTACAGCGTAAGGGGGATAAACATCCCAGGCGGCGCGGTCTTCTCGCGCAAGCAGCAGGACGCACTGCAGGAGTTTGTTAAAGGCTACAAAGCCAAAGGCCTGTTCTTTATTTCGAGGGCTGACGGGGAACTGAAATCCTCGCTGTCTAAGTTTTTATCCGAGGATGAGCTAAACAGCGTGGCCGACGTATTCGCGGCGAAGGACGGCGACTTGATCTGCCTGTGCGCCGATAAGGACGCGGTGGCGCTTACTGCCCTGGGAGCCCTGCGAGGCGAGGCGGCTCGCAAGCTGGATATTATTGATAAAGACGACTTCCAATTCCTATGGGTTACGGAGATGCCGCTGCTGGAATACGACGAGGAAAACAATAAATGGAACGCCGTGCATCACCCGTTCACCGCACCGATGGACGAGGACGTGGAGCTGTTCGAGACGGCGCCGGGCAGGATGCGGGCTAAGGCTTACGACGTGGTTCTTAACGGTTATGAGCTGGGCGGCGGGAGCGTGCGAATCTACCAGTCCGATATACAGCGGCTTATGTTCCGTGCTTTGGGCCTGTCGGAAGACGATATCAACTCCCGTTTCGGCCATATACTGGAGGCCTTCAAATACGGCGCGCCGCCTCACGGCGGAATCGCTTTGGGCGTTGACCGCGTCGTAATGCTAATGGTGGGGGTGGACAACATTCGCGAGGTCATCGCCTTCCCCAAGACCAAAGACGCGTACTGCCCGCTGATGGAAGCGCCTAATACGATATCCGAACGCCAATTAAAGGAACTGGGGATAGAGATAAAAGCCAAGCCCGCTCAGTGAGCAAAAAATTGTTTATACTTATCGCGGGGCCGCCCGCGACGGGGAAGACCCGGCTTGCCCGATTTTTGTCCGGACGGCTGGGTATTCCTATGCTATCGAAGGACGCTGTTAAGGAACTGCTGTTTGACGATGTGGGGTTTAATAGCAGAGAAGAAAAGAACGCGCTGGGCAAAGCCGCCGCTGATATACTGTGCTACTTTGCGGATGCGGCGCTGAGCGCGGGGCAGCCCGTAATGCTTGAGAGCAACTTTGAAACCGCAGCGAAGCCCGGCTTGATCGAGCTGATTAATAAACATGACTGCCCGGTCTTGACTGTTATGTTGACGACAGAGCTTAATACGCTGTATCGGCGTTTCATAGAACGCGACCGGTCTATTGAACGGCACAGAGGGCATGTCGTGAACACCGTCTACCCCGAGAAGCCGGGGGAGAAGCGGTCGATTGAAGAACAGGGGATAGGCCTGGAAGGGATGCTGAAGGCCTTTACTGACCGGGGAATGCTGGATTTCGATGTGGGCGGGGAGCGGATTGTTGTGGATACAACGGATTTCGCTAAAGTGAACTATGAAGATATCGCGGGAGAGATAATAAAGCGGATAGGTATTGACTAAGAAGTGATTGTTTGTTTAAATAAGTACATAATTATGTATATTAATGAGTGCTTAAAATGATAGCTCTCAACACGGTTGATATCAGAAATGATTTTAAGCGAGTCAGCGACCTTATTAACTCCGGCGAGAAGGTTTTAATCTCCCGCCCTCACAACGAAAATCTCGTTGCAATAAGTGAAAAGGAGTATAACGAGCTTGAGAAAGCGCGCCGCAATGCCGAATATCTAGCTAAAATTGACAAATCATTGCAACAGCATAGCGAAGGAAAGATTGTAGTAAAAACAATAGAAGAACTTGAGGAAATAGCTAAATGAAAGGATCATTAAATGCCAAAGAAAAACACATACACCAACGAAAGCATCACCCAGCTTAAAGGCGCCGACAGGGTCAGACTGCGGCCTTCGGTCATCTTCGGCTCCGACGGGCTGGAGGGCTGCCAGCACGCCGTTTTTGAGATTATATCCAACTCCATTGACGAGGCAAGGGAGGGCTTCGGCGACCGCATTGAGGTTATTCGCCACGCCGACGATTCGATTACTGTCAAAGACCACGGGCGCGGCGTCCCGGTGGACTATAACGCTGTGGAGGACCGGTTTAACTGGGAGCTTATCTACTGTGAGATGTACGCCGGGGGAAAGTATGACAACAACGAAGGGGAGAACTATCAGTTCAGCCTGGGCTTGAACGGCCTGGGAGCCTGCGCTACGCAGTACGCCTCGGAGCAGATGCGCGTTGAGAGCCGCCGGGACGGATACCGCTACAGCCTGTCGTTTGTTAAGGGCGAGAATATCGGCGGGCTGCAAAAGACGCCGCTGACCAATATAAAGGACACCGGAACTGTTCATACCTGGAGGCCCGATTTAGAGGTTTTCACCGATATCCAGATACCCCAGTCCTATTTTACCGACACATTGAAACGCCAAGCCATTATCAACACCGGCGTGACATTTTTATTTATGGACGAGAAGACTGGGGAAGCGTTTACGTTTCTCTACCCGGAAGGGATCATCGGCTATATTAAAGAGCTGGCGGGGGAGACGGCGTTGACGCCCCCGGCGAACTTTTCATATGAGACCAAAGGCCGGGATAGGGCGGACAAGCCCGAGTATAAGCTCAAGTTTGAACTGGCTTTCTGTTTCTCCAACGAGGTTAATTTGATTGAGTATTACCATAACTCCAGCTTCCTTGAGCATGGAGGCTCGCCGGATAAGGCGGTGAGGTCGGCCTTTGTTTCGGCGGTCGACAGCTATATAAAAGGCGCGGGGCTCTACAAGAAGGACGAGAAGAAGCTGACCTTCTCGGATATCGAAGACAGCTTAATCTTTGTCTCCAGCTCGTTCTCCACCGTAACCAGCTATGAGAACCAAACAAAGAAGGCCATCAATAACCGTTTTATACAGGACGCCATGACGGACTTTTTAAAAAAGACGCTGGAAGTCTATTTCATCGAGAATAAGGCGGCTGCGGAGCGGATAGCCGCGCAGACGCTGGTTAATAAACGCAGCAGGGAGACGGCCGAGAAGACGCGTATTAACCTGAAAAAGCAGCTCACCGCCGGGATTGACCTATCAAACAGGGTGGAGAAGTTTGTGAACTGCCGCACAAAGGATTTAGAGCGCAGGGAGATTTATATCGTGGAAGGGGATTCGGCCCTGACTTCATGCAAGCTGGGGAGGGACGCGGAGTTCCAGGCCGTTATGCCCGTGCGCGGCAAGATATTGAACTGCTTAAAGGCCGATCTTAACAAGGTCTTCGCCAATGACATAATAACGGATTTAATACGGGTGCTGGGCTGCGGCGTTGAGATAAAGGCAAAGCACAGCAAGGATTTGAATACGTTCGACCTGGCAAAGCTCAACTGGAAGCGGGTAATAATCTGTACCGACGCCGATGTGGACGGGTTCCATATCCGCACGATGATACTGACGATGATATACCGCCTGATGCCTGCGCTGATATCGGCAAACAAGGTCTTTATCGCTGAGTCGCCGCTGTATGAAATTACATCGGGCAAGAACACATTATTCGCCTATACGGACAAGGAACGGGACGCCGCCGTTAAGAAACTGCCGGGGAAGGTTAATATACAGCGTTCAAAGGGGCTGGGAGAGAACGAGCCGGAGATGATGTGGCAGACCACGATGAACCCGGAGACCCGCCGCCTAGTTCAAGTCCTGCCCGACGATGTCCACCGGACACAAGAGATGTTCGAGATTCTGCTTGGGGATAACCTCAAGGGCCGCAAAGCCTTTATCGAAGAACACGGACACCGCTATATTGATATGACCGCAGTCGAATAGGAGATTTTATGCCACAAAGCACACAAAAAACACAAAGAAAATCAAAGGCAGCCGCAAAAGTCATTGCCGAAAGCCCGGCTATCCCGAAGCCTATAGCTGGTATCCTGGAAGAAAACTATATGCCGTACACGATGAGCGTCATCGTCTCCAGGGCTATACCGGAGATCGACGGGCTCAAGCCCTCCCACCGAAAGCTCCTTTATATGATGTATAAGATGGGGCTATTGACCGGGCCTAGGCGCAAGTCCGCCGACGTTGTGGGGCAGACAATGCAGCTGAACCCACACGGGGAAATGGCTATATACGAGACATTAGTACGCCTTACCAGGGCAAACGACGCGCTGCTGCACCCGCTTGTGGATTCAAAAGGCAGCTTTGGCAAGCATTATTCGAGGGACATGGCCTTCGCCGCCTCCAGGTACACCGAGGTTAAGCTGGACGCGATATGCGCCGAGCTTTTTCGTGATATAGACAAGGATTCCGTAGACTTTATTGATAATTATAACGGGCTGATGAAGGAGCCCGTACTGCTGCCCTCGGCTTATCCCAACATACTTACAACGCCGAACCAGGGTATCGCGGTGGGCATGGCCTCGCGGATATGCAGCTTTAATCTGCGCGAGGTCTGCGAAGCGGCTATCGCTTATATTAAGAACCCCAAGACGGATTTAACCAAGATCCTCCTTGCCCCGGATTTCTCCACGGGCGGAGAGTTGATCTACAACGAAAACGAAATAAACGCCATTTATGAGACCGGCGAAGGGTCGTTTAAGCTTAGGGCAAAGTACCGTTATGACAAGAAGAACTCCTGTATAGAGGTGTACGAAATCCCATATACCACGACCATCGAGGCGATTATTGATAAAATCGCCGCGATGGTAAAGTCGGGGAAGCTCAAGGACGTTACCGACGTAAGGGACGAAACGGATTTGAACGGTCTAAAGATAGCCATCGACATACGCAGGTCGTCCGACCATGAGGTTGTGATGCAGCGCCTCTTCGCGCAAACCACGCTGATGGACAGCTTCAGTTGTAATTTTAATATTTTAGTAAACGGCCGGCCGCGCACGCTGGGCGTGGCGGGTATTCTTGAAGAGTGGCTTAACTTCCGCACGAACTGTGTCAAACGGCGTGTGGCCTATGAACTGGCAGGGAACAAGGCGAAGCTGAACCTG
Source organism: Clostridiales bacterium (assembly GCA_031271375.1). Lineage (GTDB taxonomy): Bacteria > Bacillota > Clostridia > Lachnospirales > WRAX01 > JAISVU01. Next base: position 11,961 of record JAISVU010000063.1, read on the forward strand.
CTGCTGGGCTTGGAAAAGGTATTGCTGGACATAGATAAGGCCATAAGGATTATACGCGGCACCGAAACCGAGGCAATGGTAATACCTAACTTAATGGAAGGCTTTGATATCAATAAGGAACAGGCGGAGTTTATCGCCGAGATACGCTTGCGCAACCTCAACCACGAATATTTGCTGAAGCGCGTAAACGAGCGGGACACGCTGGAGAAGGATATTGCGGGCCTTACCGCAGCCCTGGCCGACCCAAAGAAGATAGGCGCGATTATAACCGCAGAATTAAGAGATATTATGAAAAAGCACGGGAAGGACCGAAGAACCGAGATTGTACGCGGCGCGGCCCCTGTGTTGCCTGCGGCGGACTTGGTGGAGGACTATCCCCTGCGTATGTTCCTCACCGCCCACAGCTATTTAAAGAAAATCCCGCTGTCTTCGCTGCGTATGTCGGGGGAGCATTATCTCAAGGAAGGCGACGCGGTAATTCAAGAATTGGACAGTACAAACAAGACGGAGCTGCTGCTGTTCTCCGACAAGCAAAACGTCTATAAAATCAAATGCCATGAGATTACCGACTGCAAAACCAGCTCGATGGGCGAGTTTACTGTAAACCTGTTGGACGCCGCTGAGGGCGAGCGTATCGTGTATATGGCCCCGGCCGGGGATTATACCGGGTTTATGCTCTTCGCTTTTAATAACGGTAAAATCGCAAAGGTGTCTATGGAGGCATATGCGACGAAACAGAACCGCCGGAAGCTGATTAACGCGTATTCCGACAAGGCGGCTCTTGTTTTCGCGGCTTTAATACCGGAAGACACTGATTTTCTCGCGATGCGGAACAACGACAAGGCTATGCTCTTTAACACGTCCTTGATAAACCCTGTTACGACAAAGAATTCCATTGGCGTGCAGGTGTTTACGTTAAAGAAGAACAGCGCGTTATCTCAGGTTATGACTGCGGAACGGGCTTCTGCTAAGTTCGCCGATCCTGAATACTACAGGGTTGACAGTATCCCGTCGGCGGGGCATTTTTTGTCGGTGAAGGATAAGTGAGGCAGGATGAATTGTTGACAACAGTATATACTAAGTATATACTGTAATGGGGGTGAGCATTATGACAGCAACAATACAACGATGGGGTAACAGTCAGGGTATACGGCTTCCAAAGGTTTTGTTGGAAGATTTAGGTATGCGGGAAGGCGAGGAAGTCAATATATCCGCTCAAGACGGTATGATAATCATAAGAAGCACCGCCGGGAAAAGACAAACAATCCAGGAATTATTTGCCGGTTATGAGGGCGATTATAAACCGGACGAAATTTACTGGGGCAAGCCAAAGGGTAGAGAAATATGGTGAGGCAGGGAGATATCATAAGAATTGACTTCGATCCTCAGTCTGGACACGAACAGGCGGGAAGCCGCCCGGCGGTCGTCGTAAGCAACGACTTTTTTATTAGCAAGGCTAAACTGGCCATTGTCTGCCCTATTACCAATACAGATAAGAATTTTCCACTCCATATTCGGCTCGATAGCAGAACCAAGACGACGGGCGTTATTCTGTGCGAGCATGTAAGAAGCCTCGATATTGAAAGCCGGGGTTATCAGGTTATAGAGGCTTTGCCGGACGATCTTCTCCAAAAGGCGATAAATATCGTCTCCGCCGAGATTACTCCTTAACCCCGCCCAGCTGTATCCCATGCACGAAATAACGCTGTAAGAACGGGTACACCAGCAGGATCGGCACGGCGGCGACAATCGTTATCGCGGCGCGCAGGGCTTGGGGCGTTGTGACGGAAGCCCCCGAAGCGGCTTGTGCCGCCTGCGTCGCCTGCTGGCCCGCTTGGCCCGCCATCATTGCCGACGAAAGGAGCTTTTGCAGCTCATATTGCAGAACGGAAAGGCTTTGCGCCCCCGAGTTATATAAGAAGGTGTCGAACCAGGCGTTCCACGCGCCGACGGCGACGAACAGGGCTATCGTGGCAAGGACGGGCTTGCACAGTGGCATCACGACGCGCCAGTATATACGGAAATCCCCCGCGCCGTCTATCCGGGCGGACTCCACCAGCGATTCCGATACGGAACGCATGTATGTGCGGATTACAATCAAGTCAAACGCGGAAACAAGGACGGGTACCCAGTACACGGTAAACGTGTTAAGCATCCCGAGGTTTTGTATCAGCAAGTATCTGGGGATAAGGCCGGGGTCGAAATACATTGTCAGCACGAAAACAACCGTTATGAACTTACGCAGCACATACTCGGGGCGGCTTAGGGCGTAGGCAAGCATTGACGTACACATTATACAGGTCACGACGGTGACAAGCGTCCGGTATATCGACATAAAGAACGCGTTGTATATCGTGTGCATATTAAGTACAATATTGTAGTTTTGCAGCGTGAATATCCGGGGCCACAGGTGTATGCCGCCCCTGACCGCGTCCATTCCGTCGTTGAAGGATAACGCGAGGGTGTTAAGCATCGGGTACAGCATAACCGCGCACAGCAGAATGAGAAACGTATAGTTCAATGTATGAAAGACAATAGGCTCAACGCGCCTGGGTTTGCGGCGCGGGTTTTTTATGTTGTCCATATGGAGCCTCCTTCCGCTAAAAGAGCTTTTCCTGGCCCAAGCGGCCCGCGATAAAGTTTACCATTGTAAGAAGAAAGATGCTTACCCCGGTTCTGAAGATACCTGCGGCGGTGGCCAGGCCGAAGTTATTCATTTCGATGCCGTAGCGCAGGACGAAAATATCAATATTCTCGGAATGGGTGACGTTAAGGCCGTTGCCGAGGAACCATTGTATCTCAAACCCGGAGGTAAGAAGCCATCCTGTGGACATAATGAGCAGAATAATGATCGTGGGCCGGATGCAGGGCAGCGTTACATGCCACATCTTTTGATAGCGGTTCGCCCCGTCGATTGCGGCGGCTTCGTACAGCGTAGGGTCAATCGTGGTCATCGCGGCAAGGTAGATAATCGTATTCCAGCCCAGGGTCTTCCATAGATGCGTACCCGCCACAACATTCCAAAAGCTGTTGGGGTTGGCGAGGAAATGGATCGGCTCTTTCAATATGCCGACGGACATCAGTATCTCGTTGATTATGCCGCCGGAGCCCGGCATAGCAAGGGCGGTGGAAGCGAGGCCCGCCACGATAACCCAGCTTAGGAAATGCGGCAGATAAAGGATATTTTGGATAATCTTCTTAGGAATGGATTTTGTGATTTCATTAAGCAAAAGCGATAGGGTAATCGCACAGACATAACCCAGTACCAGCGTAAGCAGGCTTTGGCCTATCGTGTTGCGAACCGACAGCAAAAAGCGTTCACCGATAATTGACGCACCGTCCAGCAGCCTCTTAAAATTGTCCAGGCCGACGAACTCATTTTGCAGGATTTGTTGAATGGGGCTAAGGCCGAAGCGCGGCCTGAAATCCTGGAACGCGATCGTCCAGCCCGCGAGGGGCACATACGAAAATAAAATCCTGTGCAGCAGCAGCGGAACGCTCATCAATATAAGCCCCCGCTGGAGCCAGAGCTTCCGGCCAAAGCTGCGTTTGTGGGTTTTTGCGGTCAAAAACAGCACCCCCCTGAATCATGTAAAAGCAAGTGAGTAATATTGCCTTATTGATATATGCATCCTGAGCGTTCATGTTATTGTATATTCATTCTTAATAATGCCAGTCGCTCCCTAGCCTTCTCATGCGTCCCGGCCCAGGAAGCCCATTCCTCATAATACTTACACGGAAAATCCATGCACTCGCCGCAATGTTCTATTTTCTTTTCATTACAACATTCGCGGAAGTCAATAACATTGCAACCGCATTTGAAGAAGCAGGTATCATCGCTGTTCCAGCAGCCTTTGCACAGCGGGTTCTTCGCCACCACTGCCTCGGCGCCCTCATCCTTCCCGATCCAGCCCTGAGCGCGGTACCACTCAACTAATTCTTCAGCCGCTTTTATATCATTATCAACCGTGACTTTATATGAGGCGCACTCGCGGCAGTCAACCCCGCAAGCCGCCATTTTATGTATAGCCATTGTTTATTCACCTGCATATTGACGCGCCTTATATGCAAAAACCTTTGACCACGAAAAGCGTGAAAAGCACGAAAAAACTTGGGTTATGTTTTACAGCCGAAGCGCGTTCAAAAACCCGTTTTAGCCAAGTCTTCAAACACGCCTCGCAACCGCTTTTGCTTTCAATTATTCATTTTTCGTTATTCATTTTTCATTGAATCGCGAAGCGATTCTACTCTCCCCAGGTCGCCATGCGCTCCTGAACTCCGGCGGTGAACACGGCTTCCAGCGCCGCCACGTCAATGCGGTCGATAGCGTCTGTGTAATCCTTCCATTTGGCATCGAAATCCGCCGGATCCGCCATTATCGCGAGGGGCAGATACTGAATGGCGGCGTCGTCCAGCTGGGCTTGGGCTACCTGAGCGTCGGAGCCGTCGGGCAGTTGAATCTGCCAGGCGGGATAGTATACGGGGTTTTCCGGCGGGTCGTTGACGAAGTCGCGCCAGGTCTGCTTTCCGTATTGCTCAAGGAAGTTTTTGTCGTATTCACTGAGCCTGCCGAAGAACTCTATGGGCTGGGCCTGGCGTTCTAAGGCGTTGCCGTTGGAAAGGGTGCCTTGCCGCTTAGGCATAATGTCAAAGAGGGCCTCAAGGCGGTTGGACTGACGCCAGGTTATGCTGTCGGCGTTGGTTCTCTGCTCGGGGGTGCGGTAGTACATGCCGTTTTCATCCACGAGATAGTCTTCGCCTTCGATACCCCAGGAGAGGATAATCTGCCATTCCTCGGAGAGCAGCGTATCCAGGAAGGTAAGCAGCAGCTCGGGATTTTCCGCGCTGGCGGAGATACCAAGCCCCTGGTTGATGTTCATAACGTCAAAGTCGGCGTACCAGGGCTCCTTGCCTTCAAAGACCGGCATTGTGGCGACATAGGTGCGTTCGTCCTTGCCCTGCTGAACCAATGAATCGTTGGCGTTGCCGAAGCTCCAGCGCTGGTCGTGCATGCCTAAGACGCGGCCCGTAGCTATCTTGGCTTCGTACTGATCCAATGTCTGCGTAAAGGACTCGGGATCGACAAGGCCCTTCGCATAGGCTTCGTTGAGGAACTTGAAATAATCGTAGGCGTACTGGGAGTTGGCGTAGATTGTGGCGGTTCCGTCGTCGGCGATGATGACGCCGCCGTTATTGGGATTACCGGCCAGGAAGTTCGGCGGGTTCGTAAGGCCCCATTCGCGCCCGTCAAAGGCTGGGAACGTAAAACCTATCGTCTGCTGCCCGTCAATCTCCGGGAACTCGGCCATGTAATCCTCAATAAAGCCGAAATAACGCTCAAGCGTCATGTTTTCCAGGTCGGGATATCCGAAATGCTCAAGAACCGCCTTTTGAATGAAGAAGCCCGTTCCCATATAATCGCCGCTGAGGAGCGGGGGATCGCCGTAAAAACGGTTGTAGTTCGGGAATATGTAGAGACCGTCTTCCACGCCGCCGCCGGTCCATGAGAGTTTTTTGCGGTAGGGCTCCACATGGGCGGCGAGGTTGGGATAATCCCCGCTGTCGAGGTAGTCGTCCAAACGCAGCAGCGCGCCGCCGTTTACCATGCGGGCGTTAATATCGGTAGGGCCAAGTATATCGGGAAGGTTTCCGCCGGCCAGCATTACGCCGATGCGTTGATCCTGCAGATCGGGGGTGGTTATGTCGTATTCAAGGGTTACGCCGAGGCGTTCTTTCAACAGCGCGGAAATCTTGTTATCAGGCGCCGGGGCCATTTGCCCGCTGGTAAACCAAATCGGAATGGTCACGGGATTGTCGGGCGAGAGAACTACCGGCCCGCCGCCGCTCTCTTGAGGGGCCGCGCCGCTGTCTGTTCCGGTTGTGCAGGCCGCCGAGATAAACATGGCGGCGACGAGGAGCAGCGCAAGAATCTTACTGGATTTTCTCATAATGAGCCTCCCTTATTAGGATGTTTTGTACATGGGTACGAAGCGGATTATAACAGGGTTTCATAATTATGTCAACTGTATAATTTTTAACGGTATTGAATTTGTCCAATATGCTTAATATAGCCAACATTGCGGATAATCAAAACGCGGGCAGTATAGTAACCGCTGATTAAATCAACAAAAGATATATCTGGTATTTCTAACGAGGTTTAAACGGCAGCGCAGCCTTAACCTTCCTTACCGCCGCCCCCAGCCCCGCAGATATCCCGAATAACACGACAAAAATTTCCAGCCGCCCCAGCGTCATCCCAATCATTTCTATGATGAGCGTCGCTGCGTTGGTATGCGCTCCGGTCATGCCGTTCGTTATTCCCACCGTGCCGAAGGCCGAGGCGAACTCAAACATCGCGTCCATCAGCGAGCAATCTGCGGTCAGCGTCAGCAGCAGGGTTCCGATTATGAATACGCCTATATAGCAGGCGATGAAGCCGAAAGTGTCGGTGATAAGCGCGTTGTCGATCGGGGCTTTGCCCCGGACGGTGTTGTATGACGGCGCAGCCGTCTTTATCGCCGGGGACACGCGGCGGCGGATGTTCTCGCGGGTGATACGCAGCAGGAAATAAGCCCTGGACAGCTTTATCCCGCCTGCGGTGGAGCCCGCGCCGCCGCCGATTATCATCAGCAGAATCAAAAGACCAACGGCGAACGGCGGCCACTGCGCGTAATTCATTGTGGAGTAGCCCGTTGTGGAAAACGTGGTCGTTACGCCGAAAAGGGCCTGGCGGAAGCTCTCGCCTGCGCCCATATCCAGCTGCGCCGCAAGAGAAAAAGCCGTCAGCGGCACAAACACAACCAAC